>JAHFQD010000343.1 GCA_023266455.1 Candidatus Muproteobacteria bacterium | reverse complement strand
TCCCATGAACCCTGCATCGTGCAGAGTGGCTCATACAACAACGGTGCGCATTTTGTTTTGGACGATAACGAAAGTCAAACGATAAAACTAAAGACTTGTAACGATAAGGAGTTAGCGCATGCGAATAGCACATAATATTCCATGCGAAGCACTGAATACGTGCCATTATACGCGGCTGAACGATTGTTCAATATACGAGTGAAATAAAAAAGGCGGGATCATCCCGCCTTTTTAAAAAACCAATTTAAAAATTTCTTAACAACCGCCCGAGAACACCTGTGCGGTATAACCCGTCGCGGTATTGGTGTAACGCACTTCGCACGTACCACTGTTATTCAATTGGAAAATACGCGGCGCAGTACCTGTCGGCGTAAAGCCGGTCATGTCCGTTATGGCATTATCGATACCGGTGGCGTCGTCCGTCGGATAGCGGTTCGCCATCGTCACCGTATTGCCTTCCATGGAGATAGCCGCCGCAACGGCGAGGTTCGCCGATAACTGCGTCGCTTTCGCGATCGATGCGGCGCTTCGAATACCACCGGCCATACCGTTCAATGTCGCTACGCGCGCTTGCAAACTTAAATCCACGAAACGCGGCAATGCGGTTGCGGCGAGAATGCCAAGGATGACGATAACGAGAACTAATTCAATCAGTGTGAAGCCACGTTGAAATCTAATCATTGCGTGCTCCTGGTCATAGTTTTAAATGAGCGCTATTCGTCCGTACGATGAGCATCCATTTGTAGAATTTAAATATAGTGCACATAAAAGCGAGGGTGAAGGTCCGAATATCGCTGTTCTGTCTTACAAAATAAAAAGGGCGGATTTTCTTCCGCCCCTTCTACTACTTTAAAGATATTGAGATTCTTAACAGCCGCCCGAGAACACCTGCGCGGTATAACCCGTCGCGGTGTTGGTGTAACGCACTTCGCAGGTTCCGCTGTTATTTAGCTGGAAGATGCGTGGCGCGGTACCGGTGGCCGTGAAGCCCGTCATATCCGTGATCGCGTTATCGATACCGGCGGCGTTATCCGTCGGGTAGCGATTCAACATCGTCACCGTATTACCTTCCATAGAGATCGCTGCAGCAGCGGCGAGGTTTGCCGATAACTGTGTCGCTTTCGCGATCGATGCGGCGCTACGAATACCGCCCGCCATACCATTCAACGTGGCGACTCGTGCTTGCAGGCTCAAATCGACGAACCGCGGCAATGCCGTCGCGGCCAAAATGCCCAGAATCACGATAACGAGCACTAGTTCGATTAGAGTAAAACCCCGTTGCCGCTTAATCATCGTTGTCTCCTGATTCTCTTTATGTCGATCACAACAGAACTATGGATTATTGATTAACACCCACTCGAGAACACTAAAACGGAATAACCCGTACCGACGTTGTCGTAACGAACTTCGCAGGTGCCCGTTGTGTTCAATTGGAAAATACGTGGATTGCTGCTAGACGCCGAAAACCCCGAAATGTTCGTTAAGGCTTGATCGATACCGGCGGCATCGTCCGTTGGATAACGACCCACCATGGTCACCGTTGCAGTTTCCATCGAAATAGACACGGCGGCGCCAAGGCCCTGGGCAAGCTGAGTAGCCTTGGCAACCGCCGCTGCACTGCGAATCCCGCCGGCAAGTCCGTTTAGTGAAGCTATACGCGCCTGCGTACTCAAATCTACGAATCGAGGTAAGGCGGTAGCAGCAAGAATTCCCAGAATCACAATTACGAGTACCAACTCTATAAGTGTGAAACCTATTTGCTGCTTATTCATAAACGCACCCTCGCCCTATAAATCTATTTATTAGCAACCCGACGACGTGACTACCACCGAGTAGCCAGCTACGGCGTTGGTATAGCCAACCGTGCAGTTTGTTTGCAGTGTGAACAATCGCGGCGCCGAACCGCTTACCGAGAAACCTGACGTATCGGTTAACGCGTTATCGATACCACCCGCGGCGTCTGTCGGATAACGGTTAGCCATCGTGACGTTGTTGGTTTCCATCGAGATGGACGCTGCCGCACCTAAACCTTGCGCGAGCTGCGTCGCTTTCGCGATTGCAGCAGCACTGCGAATGTTACCGGCGAGACCATTCAATGAAGCGATACGCGCTTGTGTACTTAAGTCAACGAAACGCGGTAGTGCGGTCGCCGCCAAAATACCCAAAATGACGATGACGAGTACCAGTTCGATGAGGGTAAAACCTTGTTGCTTGCCCATAGCTATCTCCTAACAATAAAAATTGTTAATAACACGTTACTTCACCCACCGGTAAGGCTCGACGACTGCGAGCTTTAACCCTTCCACTGAATCTATGCCTGTGTCGTAACGGCCATTTCCATTACGGTCAGTATAGACCAGCCGAATTGTGAATCTGGCGCGCGCGGGGTCTTGCATACCGCCTTCGAAAAACCCTTTATTGCGTACCAAATACACTAAAACGTTATCGCGTTTATCGAAGTACCAATTCCCATCTTCGAGGGTTCGAGGATCCGGATGATCCAATGCCCCCAAATAGTTCGCCGGTACTTCCGCCAGCCGGTCCATAGGATTGCTGTATTCCAAAGCACTCAGCTCGCGAATTTCTTGCCTGACGATAGTTTCTGCAACCTTTATGCCAATGGCGCTACGCAGCGTTCCCGCTACAGTTTCCATCGCTACACGCTCGGCATCCACCTGCAAGGAAAGCAACCGGCCGATGGCGAACGAGAGCAGGATAGAAATAATAATGATGACCACGATCAGCTCGAGAAAAGAAAAGCCCGCCACCAGACGTTTGAACCTATAAGACGATTCCGTGTGGATCAGGATTGACATGCGTTAA
>JAHFQD010000342.1 GCA_023266455.1 Candidatus Muproteobacteria bacterium | reverse complement strand
ACATTTCGCTATATCGCCAAGGCGAGTTCATCGACCTCTGCCGCGGACCGCACGTGCCCTCGACCGGCAAGCTGCGCGCGTTCAAACTTATGAAAACCGCCGGCGCCTATTGGCGTGGCGATTCGCGCAACGAAATGCTGGCGCGTATTTACGGCACGGCATGGGCGAAAGAAGACGAACTCAAGTCATACCTGCATCGTCTCGACGAAGCGGAGAAGCGCGACCATCGCAAGATCGGACGCGCGCTCGATTTATTCCATATGCAAGAAGAAGCGCCAGGCATGATTTTCTGGCACGAGCGCGGCTGGCGTATTTATCAAACCATCGTGCAATACATGAGTCAGTTGTGGCGCGATAAGGACTACCGCGAAATCCGCACGCCGCAGTTGGTGGACCGTTCGCTGTGGGAACGATCTGGCCACTGGGAAAAATTTCACGCTGACATGTTCGTCACCGAATCGGAGAAACGGTTGTACGCTGTGAAGCCGATGAACTGTCCGTGTCACGTCCAGGTGTACAACCAGGGCTTGAAGAGCTATCGCGACCTGCCGCTGCGCTTTGCGGAATTCGGCTCGTGCCATCGCAACGAACAATCGGGCGCGCTGCACGGCTTGATGCGCGTGCGCAGTTTTACCCAAGACGACGCCCACATTTTTTGCACCGAAGAGCAGATCCAGTCCGAAGTGTGGAACTTCATCGACTTGCTGCACCAGGTCTACGCCGATTTCGGTTTTAAGGAGATCAGCTACAAACTCTCGACCAGGCCGGCGAATCGCATCGGTTCCGACGAGATGTGGGACAAGGCCGAACACGCACTGGAACAGGCGCTGAACAGCCATAAACTACCTTGGCAGTTGAACCCGGGCGAGGGCGCGTTCTACGGTCCCAAGATCGAATTCACGCTCAAGGACTCCATCGGTCGTCTTTGGCAGTGCGGCACGGTCCAGGTTGATTTTTCGATGCCGGGGCGACTTGGGGCGCATTACATCGCCGAAGACGGTTCTAAACAGGTGCCAGTGATGGTTCACCGGGCGATCTTTGGCTCGCTCGAACGCTTTATAGGCATTTTGATCGAGGAGTACGCCGGTTTATTCCCGGTTTGGCTGGCGCCGGTGCAGGCCACTGTCCTGACCATTACGGACGAGCAGGCCGATTACGCGCGCCAGGTCGAACAGCAATTAAAGAAATCCGGGTTTCGAGTCGAATCTGACTTGAGAAACGAGAAAATCGGCTTTAAAATCCGCGAGCATACGTTACAACGTATCCCTTACTTGCTGGTGATCGGCAAGAAGGAAGCACAGGACAACACCGTTGCCGTGCGCACGCGCAAGGGTGAGGATTTGGGAACGATGTCGGTAGAGTCTTTCGTTTCCCACCTTGCTCAAGAAAACGCGAGCCGCGGCACTTTTGTTATGGCTCCTGTTAAAGCCGTTTCAGGGTAATTTGGAGGATAGTTAACATCGCCACACCATCGTCTAAAGATGTTCGGATCAACGCCCGTATCAATGCACCGAAGGTGCGCCTGATCGGCGCGGATGGATCGCAAGTAGGCATCGTCTCGTCAATCGAGGCGCTGCGCAAAGCAGAAGAAGCCGGACTCGACCTCGTAGAAATTTCTCCGCAAGCGGTGCCACCCGTATGTCGCATCATGGACTTCGGGAAATACCAATACGAAGAAAGCAAACGTCGGCACGCTGCGCGCAGAAAGCAAAAGCAGATTCAGGTTAAAGAAGTCAAATTCCGTCCAGGTACGGATATTGGCGATTATCAAACCAAGCTGCGTTCGCTGATGCGGTTTCTTGAGAGTGGCGATAAGGCGAAGATCACGCTGCGCTTCCGTGGACGCGAAATGGCGCATCAGGAATTGGGCATGGAAATGCTCAAGCGCATCGAGAACGATTTAAGAGATTACGGAACCGTCGAGGCGCATCCGCGGCTCGAAGGCCGGCAGATGGTAATGATCCTCGCGCCAGGAAAGAAAGGAGCGGTTAAGGAGCCGACAAAAGAAGCGCCGAAAGAAGCGCCGCCAAAAAGAGAAGTGGGTGGAGCACAGTAAAAGATAAATAGTTTTCTTAAATCGCCATTACGGGCTACGTGGTGCCTGTAACGGTACAAAATAGGAGTCGAAACCATGCCGAAGTTGAAATCCAACCGAGCCGCGGCAAAGCGGTTCAAAAGCACTGCGCGTGGCGGCTATAAACATGGCCAGGCGTACAAGCGGCATATCCTCACCAAAAAAACGTCGAAGCGTAAGCGTCAGCTGCGTGCAACACATACGGTGCATAGCACCGATGTCGCGCGCATCCGCCAAATGCTTCCGCACAGTTAATAAAGGAGAGAGACCATGCCACGTGTAAAACGCGGAGTTACCTCGCACGCGCGTCATAAGCGCGTGCTTAAGCGCGCCAAAGGCTATTACAACGCCCGGCGCAAACTAATCAAAACCGCCAAACAGGCGGTCATGAAAGCAGGCCAGTACGCATATCGCGACCGGCGTGTGAAGAAGCGCGAGTTTCGCGCGTTGTGGATCGCGCGTATCAATGCCGGCGCACGCGAATACGGTTTATCGTACAGCCGTTTCATCAACGGCTTAATGAAAGCGTCCATCGAGATCGATCGCAAAGTCCTCGCCGATCTCGCGGTGAAGGACAAGAAAGCTTTTGCTGTTCTCGCCGATCGCGCCAAAGCGGCGCTCACGGCGTAAGTCAGTCATCACGGGTAGTACCGGAGGAACGACGGCTGTCGTTCCTCCGTTTATCTCGAAGGCACTGCCGTGAACGAAACCGTTACCACCAATTTACAAGACCAAATCGCCGCGTTATT
>JAHFQD010000341.1 GCA_023266455.1 Candidatus Muproteobacteria bacterium | reverse complement strand
GCCTTCGTAGCGACCGCATAACAAAATCATTTCCGACCGCGCCGCCAATTCGACAACGCCCGCGTGATCCAGCTTTCGGCCCTGCGGCGATAGATAAATCACTTTCGCCTGGGGCAACTCGGCGCGCGCCACGCGTAACGTTTGCGCTAACGGTTCCGGCTGCATCACCATTCCTGGACCACCGCCGTAAGGGCGTTCATCCACACGGCGATAATTTCCTTCCGCGTAATCGCGCGGATTCAAAATCCGCAGCGACAATATTCCATCTTGCAGCGCGCGGCTGGTTACGCCGTGCGCAGCGATCGCCTCGAACATCGGAGGAAAGATGCTAACGACATCGATCCTCATGGCGAATTAACGATCCTGATTCAAAAATCTTTATCCCAATCGACGCGAACAATTCCGCCGTCGAGATCCACTTCGCGAATTACTTGCGCGATATAGGGAATCAACCGTTCGCGTTCCGCTTGCACCACCATCACGTCGTTGGCGCCGGTCTCGAACAGATGAATCACCGCACCGAGTTCCTCGCCGAGGAGGTTGATCACCTTCAACCCTTCGAGGTCCGCCCAGTAATATTCACCGCGCTTCAACTTGGGCAACTGCAAACGCGTTACTGACAATTCTGCCCCAATCAATAACTGTGCGGCGTTGCGATCGTCGACGTCGTTAAGTCGGGCGACAACACCGCGTCCATGCACTTGTCCTTCGGCGAATTTAAATTCGCGCCACGTTTGATCCGACGCAAGTTTCAACCGAATGGAGCGATACTTCAAAATCGCTTCACGCGGGGTCGTGTAGGAAAAAACTTTAACCCAACCTTTCACGCCGAATAGGCCGGAAATACGGCCTACTAAAACAACATCGTCGCGCGCTGGGCGAGGCACAGCAGGCTTAGCGTGTTACGCCGTCACCGCTGCTGTCGCTTGCTTCAACAATGCCGCCACGCGCTCGGTTGGCTGCGCGCCTTTGCTGAGCCAATACTGCACGCGCTCGTTGTCGACACGAATCTTTTCTTCCTTCGCCGTCGCTAGCGGGTTATAGAAACCCACATGCTCGATGAATTTGCCGTTAGTCGCACGACGGCGATCGGCCACAATAATTTTGTAATAGGGACGCTTCTTAGCGCCGCCACGTGCCAGACGAATCGTAACCATTTGTTTCGTTTTCCGATGTAAATCCCACTAAGGGGGGTCACTTTGAGAGCGCGGCATTTTACCGTTGACGGAGGCCGATTAAAAGGCTTATCGGTCCAAAATCGGTGAATGCTTAATTGGCCGGTTTTTGGGTGTCGGCACGAGGTTTCGGGGGGTCGTCCTCGAAAAGCGAGGGGTCCGGCGGGGTCGCCGGGGGTTCACCGTCATAAATCTGACTGACGCGGCGCTGCCGATAGGCTTCGCGGACGAAAACGTAGGGATCCTGACCGGCCGCTTGTTCCAAGACATCGGAGGCATCCAACAACTGGGAGCGACGGTTGATGATTTCGAGCGCCATGACTTTGTCCCAGGTGCTGCGCTGTTCCATATGATTCGGTGGGTAGAGAGCCCAATCGGGCGCTAAACCGGCTGTATCGCGCAAATTACTGGGTCCCAGGACTGGCAACACCAGATAAGGCCCTTCTCCGACGCCCCATACCGCCAGCGTTTGGCCGAAATCTTCATCATGCTTTTCTATACCCACGTGACTGGCGATATCAATCAGTCCATAGATTCCGAGAGTACTGTTAATTAAAAAACGCCCAAAATCGGAGGTGGCACGACCAAACTTACCCTGTAATAGGTTATTCACCATGATGACGGGGTCGTGCAGATTGCCGAAAAAATTCGATACACCCTGGCGCGCGAAATCCGGTGTGACCGCCCGATAGCCCTTGGCCACCGGTTTGAGCAGGTATTGATCCAACTTATCGTTGAACTGGTAGATCGCGCGGTTCAGCCCTTCGAGAGGATCACCGTCGTTGGCGACTTGCGCGCTATCGGCGGCGCGGACAGGCGTTCCGGACTCGGGTTGAACCGGCGCAGTCCCGCAGGCGGTCAGAGCCATCATGACGCCGATGCCGGCCACCGCACGTGCGGCGACCGAGGATGATTTCAAAATATTACGAAGCACTGATTGCTGCCACATCGTTATTCCGAACCGGATGAAAGAATTTACCTTACTATGTAAAACCATAAACAAAAAGGGGCGCGAGCGCCCCTTTTAATCACGACACAACTGTAACGCTTAACGTGCCGGTTGTTCCTGCAATGCTTTAATAGACAACCGAATTCGACCTTGCTTGTCGACTTCGAGAACCTTCACGCGCACTGGATCGCCTTCTTTCAATTTGTCGGCGACATTCTCGACGCGCTCATGCGAAATCTGCGATACATGCACCAGGCCGTCTTTGCCCGGCAGAATATTAACGAAAGCGCCGAAGTCCATGATCTTCACGACTTTGCCGTCGTAAACCATGCCTTCTTGCACGTCGGCGGTGATCTGCTCGATACGGCGCTTCGCTTCTTGCGCGGCGGCGGCATCGGCGGAGAAGATCTTGATCGAGCCATCGTCTTCGATGTCGATCTCGGTCTTGGTCTCTTCGCAGATTCCACGAATGACCGCGCCGCCTTTACCGATGACTTCGCGAATCTTGTCCGGAACGATCTTCATGGTGACGATACGCGGTGCGTATTCGGACAGCTCGGCGCGCGGTGCGCTGATCGCTTGATTCATGATGCCGAGGATATGCAACCGGCCTTCTTTGGCCTGCTTCAACGCCGCGTCCATGATTTCCTGATTGATGCCTTCGATCTTGATGTCCATCTGCAGCGCGGTGACGCCCTTGTCGGTGCCGGCCAC
>JAHFQD010000053.1 GCA_023266455.1 Candidatus Muproteobacteria bacterium | reverse complement strand
CGACACGGTGCGCTTTGAGCAGTTCGTGGCCGATACGCAATGGCATCAGTTGCGCGACGCCGCGCGCGAACGCGGCGTTATGTTATTAGGCGACATGCCGATCTTCGTCGCGCACGACAGCGCCGACGTGTGGGCGCATCGATCCTGTTTCAAACTCGACGAAGCCGGGCAGCCGCGCGTCATCGCCGGCGTGCCGCCGGATTATTTTTCCGCCACCGGACAGTGTTGGGGCAATCCGCTCTACGACTGGGACGCGATGCAGGCGCAGGGATTCGAATGGTGGATCCGCCGTCTGGAAACGGAGTTCTCGCGCTTCGACGTCGTGCGCATCGATCACTTTCGCGGTTTCGAAGCGAGCTGGGAAATTCCGGCGGGTGAGAAAACGGCGGTCAACGGCAAATGGGTCAAAGTCCCCGGCGATGTGTTGTTCGATGCCTTACTCGCACACTTCGGTCACCTGCCGTTGGTAGCGGAAGATTTGGGATTGATCACGCCAGAAGTGCATCGACTGCGTGAGAAATACGCGCTGCCGGGCATGGCGGTATTGCAGTTCGCTTTCGATGGCGGCGCCGACAATCCTTATCTGCCGCACAACATTAAGACCGATACCGTCGCGTATACCGGTACGCACGATAACGACACGACTGTTTCCTGGTTCGAGGAACTCGATGCGGAGAAGCAGTCTTACGTCATCGACTACCTGGGGCATCCGCACGAACCGATGCCCTGGCCGCTGATCCGGACGGCGCTGCGCTCGGTGGCGTGTTTAGCGATCTTGCCGATGCAGGATTTGCAGAGCCTCGGCAGAGGGCACCGTATGAATACGCCCGGGACCGCGAACGATCGCAATTGGACCTGGAAATTCGCTTGGTCCGACATGCCGCCGGATTTGGCGTCGCGGTTACACCGGTTGGTTAATTTATACGGACGAGGATAGCGCGCGCTGAGTCGATCACACGCGCTTGCGCAGAAATACGTGCATGGCCCGTTCGCCAGCGACGTGTTTCGCGCATTCATAGCCCAGCGTATGTGTATTAATGTTTTCGAAGAGATGCTCGCCCGAACCTAGCAAGATAGGACGTACAGCGAGATGCAGTTCATCGATTAAACCTGCACGCAGATATTGCCGAATAACGGATACGCCGCCGCCGAGACGGACGTCACGTCCGTTCGCCGCCGCGGTGGCTTGCTTCAACACGGCGTGAATGCCGTCGGTTACAAAATGAAAAACCGTGCCGCCCTTCATCGTGATCGGCGCACGCGGGTGATGCGTTAGCACGAACACGGGCACGTGGTAGGGCGGCTCGTCGCCCCACCAACCTTTCCAGTTTTCATCCGGCCACGGGCCGCGGATGGGGCCGAACATATTGCGCCCCAAAATCCAGGCACCGATTCCAGTGAAGCCTTGCTCCGCTATTTGGTTGTCGACGCCCGTTTCGCCGCCATCGAGGCCCTGCATCTTTCGCCATAGACGAGTCGGGAAAAACCACTCCATCATCTCGGGACCACGAACACCGAGCGGGTTCTCGAGACTCTGATTCGGTCCAGCGCCGAAGCCATCGAGGGAGACAGCGAAACTTTGTACGCGGAGCTTTGACATGCGTTTTTCTCTTTTCTACAAACGGTGAATAATCAGTTCGGTATTTCCGGTTCCACGAGCTGCGCGAGCGAAGCGAGCGATTCCTGCCAGCCAAGATAACAAACTTCCGTGGGAATGACGCTGGGAATGCCTTCTTGCACGATGCTCAATTCCGTTCCGCAGAGTACTTTCTTTAACGTCACCGTCGTTTGCATTTCGCCCGACAGGTTCAGATCGTCGAATTTAGACGTGTATCGAAGGCGCTCATTCGGAACCAGCTCGAGATATTTTCCGCCGAAGGAATGACCTTGGCCGGTAGTAAAATTCGTAAACGACATTTTGTGGGTACCGTCGACCTTGGCATCTAGATGATGAACCTTGCCGGTGAACCCGCTCGGCGGCAGCCACTTCGCCATGGCGTCGGCGTCGAGGAACGCGCGATAGATTTTCTCGGGCGTGGTGCGAAGCACACGGTGAAGTCGGACGGTATTCGCGGTCATGGTCTGTTTCCTGTGAAAGGGTATTGCCGGGATTGATGATTACTAGTCGAACGGTTCGGTTTGATTTCGACAGCCGTTGAGAGCGCAGTAAAACCCATAAAACACCGGTATGCGTCTATTGTGCCGATGATGACTGGTTTTCCTGTTTCATATCGTGTATCGTGCCGGCCAGCGATGGGGTAGAACACTATAACTTCCCATTGTGAACCTAGATGTATTTAGGTTTCATCGCTCTCTAACCCACCTTCTGGTTTCAGACTCTCTCTGGAATTTCAGCGTAAAGCGGTTGGCGACGATGTTAATGCGCCATACGTTTTGCGTCGTTGCCTCGCGCCGTTTTCACGGCTGACGCGGCCACCGCGATCTTTATTGGCGGTTTATAAACCGGGATGTCTTTGAATTCCGATTACATCGTCTATGGACGATGGCGGCGTTCGCGTGTCCCACTGAAATTTCAGGAAATCCACAAAGTGATGTTTGAAAACTTAGGTTTAAATTCTTCAATTCTCCAAGCCCTGACCGATGCCGGTTACACCATTCCGACTCCGGTACAGGCCCAAGCCATTCCCGAAGTGCTCGCTGGTCATGACCTCATGGCCTCGGCACAAACGGGTACTGGCAAAACAGCCGCCTTCGTATTGCCGTCCTTGCATCGTTTGACCACGCCGTCGACGGCGACTGGACGCGGTCCGCGCGTGCTCGTACTCACGCCGACGCGCGAATTGGCCAATCAGGTCACGGACGCAGCGACGAAGTACGGTCGCCATCTTAAATTCCGTATCGGCAGCGTTGTCGGTGGCGTGTCGTATCAGCCGCAGATGCGTCTGTTGTCGCAGCCGCTCGATATCTTAGTCGCGACGCCGGGTCGCCTGATGGACCATATGGAAAGCGGTCGCATCAATTTCTCGCGTTTGGAAGTGTTGGTGTTGGATGAAGCCGATCGCATGCTCGACATGGGCTTTATCCACGCGGTAGAAAAAATCGCCGCCGCCACGCCGGCCACGCGCCAGACCTTGTTGTTCTCGGCGACGTTCGAATCCAACATCGCGAAACTCGCGGCGCGCTTGTTGAAAAATCCCAAGCGCATTCAGATTGCTTCGGCGCAAGAGCGTCACGAAGGTATCGAACAGCGTTTACATCACGTCGACGACGGCGCGCACAAGCACAGCTTGCTGGCGCATATGCTCGAGAACGCTAAAGTCGACAAAGCGATTGTGTTCACGGCGACGAAGCATGGCGCCGATCGCTTGGCGAAGAAGCTACACGCCCAGGGGCATCCCGCGGCGGCGTTGCACGGCAATATGAATCAAAACCAACGTAATCGCGCGATCAATCATCTGCGTAGCGGCCAAGTGCGTCTGTTAGTGGCGACCGACGTCGCTGCGCGCGGTCTCGACGTCAATGGCATCACGCACGTGTTCAATTACGATCTGCCGCGCAATCCGGAAGATTACGTGCATCGCATCGGTCGTACCGGCCGTGCGGGCGCGAAGGGCATCGCGATCTCGTTCGTGTCGCCGGAAGATCGTCATCAATTGCGCGACATCGAACGCTATACGCGTCAACCGATTCAAGCGCACGTCATCGAAGGAATGGAGCCGAAGCAGACGTCGAATCGTTCTTCGGGTCACGACAGAGCGCCGTCTTCCGAGCACCGGCACAAGCCGCGTCACGGTGGTGGCAAGCGTTTCAGTCATTCGTCGCCGCGTCGCGAACAATCGGGCAAGCCGTTCGAACGCGGTCCGCGTCGCGACGACGTGAGACCGGTCAAACAAGAAGGCGGAGAGAACGACGGCAATCGTCTCTCGACCGCCGGACATGAGCCGGGGAACGCTCGTCGTGCGGATAACACGCAGCGACCGCACGGTCGCCCCAATAAAGAACGCACTTTCAGCAAAGAGCGCGTTTACAACAACAAGAACCAAAACAATAATCAACGCGGTCCAACCCAAGCCCAATCGGCTCAAGGTCAGCGCAATGAGCGAGACGGTAATCGTCCGGTTCAGGTAAATACCCGATCTGGCGAGCGTGGCGACAATACTCCCAGCCGGCGTTTTTCACGTCGTCCGCGTCGAGACAACACGCGCGGTAGCGGTCCGTCGCTCGGTTGATGTTCCGTCCGTGTCGCAAACGGGCGTATAGTTAGCGACACGGTCAATCAACCCTCCGCTTGGCATCGCCGACATACCGAGGATTGCTTCGCCAGTTATATCTCGAACATCTGAAGGAGCTTAAGTGATGAATATTTTCGTCGGTAATTTGGCGCGTGAAGTTACGGAAGACGATTTGCGCGATGCGTTCGGCGCTTATGGAAAAGTGGACAAGGTCACCATCTTAAAAGACAAGTTCAGCGGCGAACCGCGCGGTTTCGGTTTCGTCGAAATGCCGGGGAAGGATGAAGCGCAGGCGGCGATCAATGGAATGAATCGCAAGGACTTGAAAGGGCGCGATCTCACCGTAAACGAAGCACGGCCGAAGACCGAACGGTCTGGCGGCGGCGGTGGTGGTCGTGGTTTCGGCGGCGGTCGCGATCGCGGTGCTCCGCGCGGCGGCGGCGGTCGACGTCCTTATTAAGAATTAATTATTTTTTTGCAGAACATATCCCTTTCTTCGCGCGAGCGGAGAAAGGGATTTTTTTTACAACCATAGGATATATCCCGCTTCCAGGCGATACGCTAACGCCGGATGGAACGGGTACATGCAGATTTTGTAGGACTGCAAACCGGGAAGTCGCGGTACTAAATCCAACGCGAACAAAGTTTCACCGGCGTCGTTTTTCCCCGCGGGCTTAAACACTTGCCGATCCACGATCTGCGTTTCGCCCGTCGCCGATTCGTTGCTTAGTAAACATTCCACTAATACATCGTCAGGATCGAGTTCGCCGAGTTGCGCGGCGACGCGCAAAGCGAGAGGGGCGCCGGCAGAAATGCGCGTCGTCGGCGTATCTGTGCGGTGGAACCGCACTTGCGGCCAACCCGCAGCGATTTTCTTGCGCCATGCCGCGACGTCGTTGGCGCGCGCGTAATTATTGGCGGTGAAAACGAGACGCTGTTGCCGCGCACGCGTGTAATAGTTGGTGGTGTAATCCATCACCATGCGGTGCGAGTTGAAGCGCGGCAGGATCGATTTCATCGACGCCTTCGACATCTTCACCCAACCTTCCGAGTAACCGTTGGCGTTGCGCTCGTAGTAAAGCGGGATCACTTGTTGTTCAAGTAGATCGAGCAGCTCTTGGCCTTCTTCGCGATCGCGGTACGCGGGATCGTAGTGCGGTCCGTGCGGCGTAATCGCCCAGCCGTTTTCGCCGTTGTAACCCTCTCCCCACCAACCGTCGAGTACAGAAAGATTGATCACGCCGTTGAGCGCGGCTTTTTGTCCCGAGGTGCCGCTGGCTTCCAGCGGATATTCCGGCGTGTTGAGCCAAACGTCGACGCCCGAGACCAGCTTGCGCGCGATCGCGAGATCGTAGCCTTCGAGCAAGACGATATGGCCTTCAAATTCCGGCCGGTGCGCGTAGTCGTGAATCATGCGGATGAATTGCTGCGCCGGTAGATCGTGCGGATGCGCCTTACCGGCGACGATCAACATGCACGGGCGTTTGGGGTCCGTCAGCAGCCGCGCCAATCGTTCTGGATCCGAGAAGATCAACAGCGCGCGTTTGTAGGTGGCGAAGCGGCGCGCGAAACCGATGGTGAGAATATCGGTCGATTTCGGATTCAAACGTTTGGTCAGGCGCTCGATGATCGCTTCCGACACACCGTTGCGGCGTTCGCGCCGCGCGGTGCGCCAGCGCATGCTCGACATCATTTCCGCTTTTAGCGTTTGCAGCACGCTCCAGTAATTGTGATCGGGGATTTGGTCGATCTGCTTTTCCCAGAAGTCGGTGTTCACGAGTTCGTTGTGCCAGCCACCGCCGAAGCGCATATCGAAGAGGTTCGACCACTCGCGCGCCAAGAAGGTGGGTACGTGCACGCCGTTGGTGACATAGCCGATCGGGTTTTCATCCGGCTCGATCTCTGGCCACATGTACGCCGACATACGCGCCGCGACGCCGCCGTGGATGCGCGATACGCCGTTGCGGAAACGCGAACCGCGCAGCGCCAGCGCCGTGAGGTTAAAGCCACCAGGGTTCGCTGGGCTTTGTCCGAGCGCCAGGAACGCGTCCATGTCGAGCTTCAGTTCTTTGGCGTAGTTTTCAAAATACGCACGCATCAAATTGTGATCGAACACATCGTGCCCGGCCGGCACGGGTGTGTGCATGGTGAATACGGTATTGGCGGCCACGGCTTCCAGCGCGGCGTCGAACGTGAGCCCCTGCGCCACGTGTTCGCGGCAGCGTTCGAGAATCGAAAACGCAGGATGACCTTCGTTGCAATGCCATACCGTCGGTTTCAAGCCGACGGCCTTGAGTGCGCGCGCGCCGCCGATGCCGAGTGCGATTTCCTGTTGAATACGGGTATTGATGTCGCCGCCGTAGAGCTGATACGTAATGCGCCGATCGGCTTCGGCGTTTTCCTGCAGGTCGGCGTCGAGTAAGTACAGCGATACGTGACCGGCCTTGGCTTTCCACACGCGTAGCAACACGCGTCGTCCAGGGAAGTCCACGTGCACACGGATCTCGTTGCTTTGCGGATCGAGCGCCGGCGAGATCGGTAAGTCTTCGAAGTTCGTCGGCGCGTAATGCGCGATCTGGTTGCCGTGCGCGTCGATGGTCTGAATGAAATAACCCTGACGATACAAAATACCGACCGCTACGAATGGAATACCGAGATCGCTCGCGGCCTTGCAATGATCGCCGGCGAGAATGCCGAGGCCGCCGGAATAGAGTTGGACGCTTTCGTGAAATCCGAACTCGGCGCAGAAGTAGGCGACGAGGTCTTGTTTGGGATCGAGCAGTTGTTGCAGCGCCGGCGTTGGCTGCGCGTTGCGATAGCTATCGTAGGCCGACAACACGCGGTTGAAGTCTTCGATGAATAGACGATCTTCCGCCGCTTCGTTTAAGCGCTGTTGCGAAAGACGGCGCAAGAACACTTTAGGATTATGGCCGCTGGTTTCCCATAATTCGGAATCGAGCCGATAGAACAGCGCGCGTACTTCGCGGTCCCAGGTGTAGAGCAAGTCGTCGGCGAGTTCCGCCAAGCGCTGAAGGCGCTCGGGGAGAACGGGGTTCACCTCGAGGGAATAACGTGTGCCGGTCATGAGTCCTAGTACGTCCATGTTCTCCGGCGGGCTTGATAGAAGGCTGCCGCCAATGCCCGAAAGTGTATAGTATGCGCCGCGCGCCCGAATAGACTGGCGTTTTTCCGATGCGCAAATCCGACTTCGACTATTTTCTGCCACCCGAGTTGATCGCTCAATCGCCAGCGCAACCGCGCGGTGCGGGACGGCTATTGGAAATCGACGCCGATGCGGTGCGCGACCGTCAGTTTAGCGATTTACCACAACTCCTGCGTGCCGGCGATTTGTTGGTCTTTAACGACACCCGCGTTATTCCTGCCCGGATATTTGGAACCAAGCGCGGCACTGGCGGTCGCGTCGAAGTTTTCATCGAACGCATACTCTCGGATCGCCGCGCGTTGGTACAGATGCACGCCTCCAAATCGTCGAAGCCGGGTACCGAGTTGACGCTGGAAGGCGATACGCCCGCCCGCGTTCTTGGGCGCCGCGAAGAATTCTTCGAACTGGAATTCGAACTGCGACCATCCGAATCCTTATTCGATTTATTCGAGCGCATCGGCCACGTGCCGTTGCCGCCGTATATCCGTCGCGCCGACATCGAGACCGACAAAAATAATTACCAAACCATCTTCGCTCGCGAACCGGGCGCGGTCGCCGCGCCGACCGCTGGATTACATTTCAGCGAAGCGATGTTAGAGCAACTGCGCGCGATGCAGGTCGAGGTGGGATACGTCACGTTGCACGTCGGCGCGGGAACGTTTCAGCCCATGCGCGTGGAAGAAGTCGAAGGGCATCGGTTACATGCCGAACATATTCATGTCGGCACCGATATCTGTTCGCGTATCGATACGGCTAAACGCGAAGGCCGACGCGTCATCGCCGTCGGCACGACGGTCGTGCGCGCCCTCGAAAGCGCGGCGCACACAGGCGCGTTGCAGCCGTTCGATGGCGAGACCGAAATTTTTATTTATCCCGGCTATACGTTCCGCGTGGTCGACGCACTTATTACTAACTTCCACTTGCCGCAGTCGACGTTGTTGATGTTGGTGTGTGCGTTTGCTGGGACGGAGCGAGTGCTTGCTGCGTATGGGCATGCGGTGGAGCGGGGGTATCGGTTTTTTAGTTATGGTGATGCGGTGTTTTGTGCGCGCTCACGCGCGATTGTCGACTCATAAAATTTACTTGCAGTTCTCGCACTGCGGGCGAGGTACCCTGGCATTCAGGGTAAGCATTCGACACATCGGTGGACTGAAGTTGAAGTGCAGAAGTCAAACGCTTCTGCGTTATAGGCGCTTTTGTGGTTTCTGATATAGTAATTGACGGCATTGTATCCGCCGTTCTTTTTCTCACTTAGGCCGTCATTAGCTCTGTACAGAGGGAGCAAAGTGATGCTACCTGAGCAGGTGGGCTGAAACCCACCCATCATCATAGGAGAACTATGCGATGGAGACCGAGACGAGGGGTATTAGTCCGCTCCAAGCTGCGATTCTTCTGGCTTTCTTAGAACAGCTAAGAAAACAGAAAGCAGCCTGGAACGGCTAACACTCTAAGCAATTGTAGACTCAGTAGTTATTTGGCGGCGGATACTTTGCCACTCACGCCATGTAACTGACTAGTTACACAACATGTGTAAAGCTAGCTTAGCAAATTGTATAAGTACAATATTTTTGAGTGACATTCTGTAACATTTGTCACTTCTTGTTTTTCTTCTCTCTTTATCTTGCTTATCTTGTGTTGCGGCGGCGCAGCCCATACGCGTTTTAGCGCGTCGTTGAATGGCGTAAGCTCCCCCGTCAACCACACACTTCAGAAGTAGAACATTGAACCGCATGTTGCCGCCGATAGACCACGGGCGGCAAGTCCCCGAGCGAGTCGTGCGGACGCCGCTCGTTGTAATCG
>JAHFQD010000340.1 GCA_023266455.1 Candidatus Muproteobacteria bacterium | reverse complement strand
TCAGGGAGATACCCTGTGCCATGGCATTACCGTGGCATTACTTCTTGCCGGCCTCCGGCTTCTTGCCTGCTTCGGCCTTCGGCGCGTCGCCCTTCTTGGCGTCGCCTGCCGCAGGAGCCGCTGCACCAGCCGCCGGAGCCGCCGCCGCACCTTCGGCAGTGGCCACTTCGGCCGCCACCACTGGTGCTGCTTCCACTTCTTCTTTGATCGCCACAACCGCGGCAACGGCGAGATTATCGCCACCGTGCGCGAGACTGGTGATCGTCACGCCTTCCGGCATTTTGATGTCGGAGAGATGTACCGATTGGCCGATGCTGAGCTGCGACAAATCGATGGAGAGGAATTCCGGCAAGTCTTTCGGCAAGCAGGTGATGTCCACTTCGTTGACGATGTGCGACACGATACCGCCCTGTAGCTTGACGCCTGGAGCCACATCGGCGCCGGTGAAATGCAACGGCACGCGCATGTGAATCTTCTCGGTCGCGCTGACGCGCTGCAGGTCGACATGCGCTACCTGCGGCTTATACGGATGCATCTGGTAATCGCGCAAGATCGCTTGATCGGTCTCGGCATTTACCTTGATCGTCAAGATCGACGAATGAAACGCTTCGTTTTCGAGATGACGTTTAATGTGGTTATGTTCGAACGCGATCATCACCGGTTCTTTATCCGCGCCGTACAAAATGCCCGGAACCTTGCCCGCTTTGCGAAGGCGGCGGCTCGCACCGGTGCCCTGTTCGCTGCGCGACTCTGCAGAAACTTCAAACTTAGCCATGACAACTCTCCAAAAGTTAATTAATGAACCGCTCTTTCGCGACCAAAAGAGCAATCAGTAAAAATCGCATCAGCGATCTTACTTCTCCCTCTCCCACCGGGAGAGGGCTGGGGTGAGGGACGCATCCCTCACCCTCACTCCCTCTCCCGGTAGGAGAGGGAAGCGAGCCGTTGCGCTTGCGCGCTAATCCATAAACAACGAACTGATGGAATCTTCCTGCGCGATACGGCGCATAGACTCCGCCAAAATTTCCGCCACCGATAACTGGCGGATGCGCTTACAACGCTTGGCTTCGGACTGCAGCGGAATCGTATCCGTCACGACTAATTCATCGAGACGAGAATTTTCGATGCGCTGCACTGCCACACCAGACAATACCGGATGCGTACAGTACGCCAGCACCTTGGTCGCGCCGTGGTCTTTCAACGCACTCGCGGCTTCGCATAGCGTGCCGGCGGTGTCGACCAAGTCGTCGATCAAAATACAGGTGCGCCCTTCGACTTCGCCGATGATGTTCATCACCTTGGCTTCGTTTGGGCGCGGACGACGTTTGTCGATGATCGCCAAATCCGCGTCGAGATGTTTTGCATGCGCGCGGGCGCGGACCACGCCACCCACGTCCGGCGACACCACCAACAAATTCTTATGCTCGTGGCGCCAGATGTCACCCAACAACACCAGCGACGAATAAATATTGTCGACCGGTATGTTGAAGAAACCCTGAATCTGATCCGCGTGCAGATCCATCGTCAACACGCGGTTCGCGCCGGCAGCTTCGATCATGTCAGCCACGAGCCGCGCTGTAATCGCCACGCGCGCGGAGCGCGGCCGCCGATCCTGGCGCGCGTATCCATAATAAGGAATCACCGCGGTGATGCGTCGCGCCGACGAACGCTTAAGCGCGTCCATCATCACCAGCAGTTCCATTAAATTGTCGTTCGACGGCGCGCACGTCGGTTGCACGATAAACACGTCGCGACCGCGCACGTTCTCCATCACTTCGACCATCACTTCGCCGTCGGAAAAACGTCCGACGGTGGACTTGCCCATCGGCAAGCCGAGATTCTTCGCTACCGCTTGCGCGAGATCCGGGTTGGCGTTCCCGGTGAATACCATCACGTTGTCCAACGACACGCGTGCCTCTCCGTGAAGTGAATTGACGGGCTTGGTTGGAACGCCAGCGATCATTTGAACAGTACCCAGGTATTTCCAGTTGGTTGGGGCGCCAGGATTCGAACCTGGGAATGCCGGAATCAAAATCCGGTGCCTTACCGCTTGGCTACGCCCCAATGAAACTCAAAAACTATGTCGGCCCATAATGCGGGTGGCGATTGATACCGCGCGCCACGAAACCGGTATAGCCGGGGAGCATGGCATTCAATAATTCTTGTCCTCGGCCGGCGTCCGGCAACTCGAGAAACACGCAACCGCCGGAACCGGCCATTCGCGGTTGGCCATACGGCGCGAGCCATTGAAAAGCCCGATTCACCTCGGGATAACGTTGCCGAACCAGGGGTTCGAGATCGTTGTCCCGCAGGCCGCGAAGGTCGCGTATTGTCCGGGCCAAGGTATAGGGTGTCAATTGTTTTTGCCGGGCAAAATCGGCGAAAACTTCAGCCGTCGATACGGCTACCGGCGGGGCGACTACGAAATACCACGGCTGTGGCAAATCCACCGGCGTTAGCGCCTCTCCTACCCCTTCGGCCCAAGCCGCCTGGCCACGCACAAATACGGGCACATCGGCCCCTAATTTAAGCCCAATGGCAGCCAGTTCGGAAATCGGCAGATTCGTCCCCCAGAGCTGATTTAGCGCGATTAGGGTCGTGGCGGCGTCCGAACTCCCGCCGCCGAGCCCGCCCCCCGCCGGCAAGCGTTTTTTAAGCGTTACTTCAACCCCTTTCGAGGAATGCGTCGAATCTTTCAATAATTTCGCCGCCCGCAAACTTAAGTCCGTTTCCGTGGACACGCTGGCAAATCGATGATGCGCGTCACGCGGCCGTCGTCGGTGACACGGAACGACAATTCGTCGCCGTAATCCAGAAACTGAAACGCGGTTTGAAGCAGGTGATAACCATCG
>JAHFQD010000339.1 GCA_023266455.1 Candidatus Muproteobacteria bacterium | reverse complement strand
GGCGAGCGCGGCGACGGTGGCGACGAAGTTGTTGCAGGTCATGGCGGTTCCGATCAAGATCAACGGCGCCGAATATCAAGTGACAGCCAGCATCGGCATCAGCTTGTTCCCCGATCATTCCACCGACATCGATCAATTATTAAAGATTGCCGACGCCGCCATGTACCGCGCCAAAAAACGCGGAAAAGCCGGTTTCGAATTCTTTCCTGTGTAATTTGTTCCGGACCTTACCAGCGGTTACCATTGCTCCAGGTGTCGTGGTTAGCATGATTCCGTGGACCGCGTATTCCTACTGAACTGCGGCAAGACATTAAACAACGTCGTGTTCGGCGCGATCTTTTAGACGCTTGCTCGTATAGCCGATTAGCCGGTCCATGTGTGGCACAGGAGAAAGCATGATGCGAATTTTAAAAATTCTCATATTGGCGAGTGTGGCGCTGTGCGCATCTCATCTAGCATGGGCGCAAGAGAAGTGTCCCTACCGCGGGGAACTAGATGCTCAATATTGCGATGCGGATAAAGACTTAGTCGCCGATCCACCGACTGACCCAAGCAAGTTCAAAACCCCCGATCCGTTGACGTTCAGCTACGCACCGGAAAAAAACAATAAAGACTACGAGGCGATTTTTAAGCCGTTTATGGATTACCTGGCGCAGTGTACGGGTAAACACGTGGTGTTTTTGCAGGCAAAATCAAACGCGGCCCAGACCGATGCGATGCGTAGCGGTCGATCGCAATTGGGATCGTTTTCCACAGGGACTACGGTTTTCGCCGTCAACATCGCCGGCGCGGTTCCCTTCGCGGTCCGTGGAACCGCTAAAGGCACGCAAGGCGTCGGTTCTCTAGTGATAGTAAGAAGCGATAGTTCGTTTCAGAAGCTGACCGATCTCAAAGGAAAACGCGTAGCGCATACGTCGCCGACATCGAGTACGGGGCATATGGCGCCCATGACCTTGTTACCGCGGGAAGGACTCTCGCCCGGTAAGGATTACGAAATACTATTTTCGGGTAAACACGATCAGTCGATATTAGGTGTCGATTCGGGTGAATACGACGCCGCCGTGGTTGCCGATGAGGTTCTTAATCGGATGATTGGAACCGGTACGATTAACGAAAAACGCTTTCGTGTCTTGTATCGGGGACCGTTGTTTCCAACGGAATCTTTCGTCTACGCGCATGACCTGGAACCCAAGCTTCGCGATCGATTGGTAAAATGTTTTTTCGATTTCCGTTATCCCAAAGAAATGCAGAAAGAGTTTGAAAACGCCGACCGCTTTATCCCTATCTCGTATCAGAAAGATTGGGCGGTGGTGCGCGACATCGCTCAAGCTAGCGGCTCAAATCGGGATGCCGTAAAAAAGCCAAAGTAAGCGCGTTTATCGAATACGCATGGACTTGCGAAGGACTAAATGATTTGCGATAGACGGATATCACGGAGAGGCACGATAACGGTTTGGTTGTCGTTGTTTGTAGTGGTTGCTGCCCAAGTGCAGGCGGATGATCGCGAACTCATTGTTTGGACGTCCGGTGATTTCCCGCCCTACGAGATTATTTCCGGCACGGATAAAGGTAATGGCGTATCGGATCGCGCCAGAAAAGTTTTGAACCAACGTTTAACGCAATTTCGGCATGAAAATCACGTTGCGCCGGTAGCGCGCATCATGGAAGAGCCGAAAACGAAGCCGAATATATGTCGCGCGATGTCCACGAAGACGCCGGGACGCGACGCGGTGTTGGAGTTTTCGTCGATTCCGATTATTTGGACGTTGCCTAACGGCGTCATCAGTACTCGCAATCGCGTAGCGCTGTTTCAACCTTTCTTGAACGAACGCGGCGAATTGCGGCTGGATGCTTTTTTAGCTAACGATACCGGCTATCGAATCGGCATTAGCGCCGGCCGCAGTTTCGGGACTGGAATCGATGCGGTGCTGAAGAAATATGCGGGACAACGTTCCATCGTTTCAGTGCAGTCCAGCGACTATTTTCACAGCAGCTTACTCAAGTTGGTGAATCAAGATGAGTTCGACGCGATTATCGGTTATGCCGTCGAATTCAGTTATATCGCGCGGCGCCAAGGAATCAACGAGCGAGATTTTGTATTTTTTCCGATCGCGGGCGAACCGTCGTTGACGCCGAGATATGTCAGTTGTTCCAAAACCGAATTCGGGAAGCGAGTGATAACGTTCGTAAATCCTATATTGAAGGATAAAACGCTAATCGGGGATTTGGAAAACGCCTACCGTTCATGGTTGGATAAAGAAAATTTGGCGCTTTACGATCGCCTGATGAAACGGATGCGCAGCGGCGAAAAGTAGCGTTTCTTCTGCGTAAAGGGCACCGGCTACGATAGATTGCGGATAGGCATAAATCTTGCGTTGATATAGGGAACATAAACTGCGTCTTGAACGGGCAGGATAACGTGGAGACGAACTTCAACGGCAAAGTACCGCTTGCCGCGACTTTAGTCCGTAAGGTTTTTTCGATTTATCTCGCATTTGCCGTGATATTGACCTGCGTGCAGATCGGCGCGGAGTATCGCAACGCCCATTCGGAAGTGCTCAAAAATCTCGCTTGGACTGCGCACGCTTTTGAACCGAGCGTCGCGGACGCGCTTTGGAATTATCAAGAAGTGAATCTTTCATCGGCGGCGAACGGCATGGTCGACGGCAGCGTGGTGACCGGCGTCGAAATCAACGACATTGCGAAATCGCTTCGGGTGACGGTGGCGAGAGACGGGATATCGTTGGATACCCAGCAAATATCCAAGCGCATCGATCTTTTTCACACATACGACAGTGGCGTGCGCGAGCCGATCGGTTTTATGGTGGTTTATTCAAGCCGCGATATCGTCATCG
>JAHFQD010000338.1 GCA_023266455.1 Candidatus Muproteobacteria bacterium | reverse complement strand
CTCTCCCGCGTCGCGGGAGAGGGAATGAGGGTGAGGGCGACCGACGTTAGACGCTGTAATACATGTCGAACTCGATCGGGTGCGTGGTCATGCGCAGACGTGTGACTTCCTGCATCTTGAGGGCGATGTAGGAGTCGATAACGTCGTCGGTAAACACGCCGCCGGCCTTGAGGAACGTGCGGTCACTGTCGAGCGCGTCGAGCGCCATATCGAGCGAGTGGCACACGGTCGGGATTTTCTTCGCTTCTTCCGGTTCGAGATCGTACAGATCTTTATCCGCCGGATCGCCCGGGTGAATCTTATTCATGATGCCGTCGAGACCCGCCATCATCATGGCGGCGAAGGCGAGGTACGGGTTGGAACCCGCGTCCGGGAAGCGTACTTCGATGCGGCGTCCCTTCGGATTCGGTACATACGGAATGCGGATCGACGCCGAACGGTTGCGCGCCGAGTACGCCAACATCACCGGTGCTTCGAAGCCTGGCACCAAACGCTTGTACGAGTTGGTGAGCGAGTTGGTGATCGCGTTCAACGCGCGCGCGTGTTTGATGATGCCGCCGATGTAATACAGCGCGACGTCGGACAAACCAGCATAACCGTTGCCCGAGAACAGGTTCTTGCCGCCCTTCGACAGCGATTGATGCACGTGCATGCCCGAACCGTTGTCGCCCACGATCGGCTTCGGCATGAAGGTCGCGGTTTTGCCGTAGGAGTGCGCGACGTTGTGCACGCAATACTTATAAATTTGTAGTTCGTCGGCCTTCTTCACCAGCGTGTTGAACAGCATGCCGATTTCGTTCTGGCCGGCGGTTGCCACTTCGTGGTGATGGGTTTCGATTTTGAGACCCATCTCTTCCATGGCCAAACACATTGCCGAGCGGATGTCCTGCTGCGAGTCGACCGGCGGAACGGGGAAGTAGCCGCCTTTCACGCCTGGACGGTGACCGAGGTTGCCGCCTTCGTACGTTTTTTCCGTGTTCCAAGACGCTTCTTCGGAATCGATTTTCACGAAGCAGCCGCTCATATCGACGCCCCAACGAATGTCGTCGAGGATGAAGAATTCCGCTTCCGGTCCGAAGTAAGCGGTGTCGGCCAGGCCGGTGCTCTTAAGGTATGCCTCGGCGCGCTTCGCGAGCGAACGCGGATCGCGTTCGTAGCCTTGCATGGTCGCCGGTTCGATGACGTCGCAACGCAAGATCATCGTCGGTTCTTCCATGAACGGATCCATCACAGCGGTGTCCGCGTCTGGCATCAAGATCATGTCCGACTCTTGAATGCCTTTCCAACCCGCGATCGAGGAACCGTCGAACATCTTGCCTTGCTCGAACAACTCGGCGTCGACCGTGCTCGCCGGCACGGAGACATGTTGTTCCTTGCCTTTGGTATCGGTGAAGCGAAAGTCAACGAACTTGACCTTCTTGTCTTTGAGTGTCTTTAAGACATCGGCAGCGGACATCGGATTCTCCTCGCAAAGAGAGCGGTAAAAGAGTTTGGATAAGACTGAACTGGACGGGTCGGTATTCTAATAAAAATCCCGCGCTTCCGCGTGGTCTTTTGTTCCATCAGGGGAAAAATGCCAAGGCCCGGAGGTTTCCCCCATTTTCAGGGCTTTGCGATCAATGTGTTAGTGGAACAGCACCGAGACCGATTGGATTTGCGGGTCGTGACCGACCGCTAAATTGAAGCGCGCCGACAGCGCGTGCGCGTGCGAATCGTCGGGTGCCGTCGACAACGGCAAGATAAGTTCGACGATGATAGCGCCCTTCGAATAATGCAACGTGGTGCGTTCGATGCGGCCGGCTTCGGGAATTTCAGCGAAATAGCGCTGCAGCCGGCGCATGATTTCATCGCGCAGCGGAAGGCCGTCGTAAGCGGTCTGGCCGACGTCTTCTTCGGTATCGATATGGATCGTGACGTCGGAAACCGGGAAGTCTTCGGTGAGTTTGGCGCGTACTGCTTCGCCGATTTGATGTCCTTCCGAAACGCTCAACTGATCGTCGACGATGATGTGCACGTCGGCCAATGCCTGTTCGCCCACGCGCCGCGTGCGCAGCATGTGCAGCGCTTTCACGCCGCTCACGCCGAGAATGGTGTCGCGCAACGACTCCAGATCTTGGTGCGATAAACCCGTGTCGATCAATTCGCGCAACGCTTCCCAACTCAAGTCGCCGCCGATTTTAATCACCATCAACGCGACGATCACCGCGGCGATGGCGTCGAGATAGCCGAATCCCCAAAGCGATCCGCCGATGCCGATGAAGACGATGAGCGAGGAGATGGCATCGGAACGATGATGCCAGGCGTTCGCACGTAACATGTTGGAATCGAAACGGTGTGCGGTGCGCATGGTGTAATGAAACATCGCTTCCTTCGCCACTAGCGTGATCAGCGCGATCCACAACGTGATCGGCGACGGCACAATGAAGGCTTGCGATTCCCACAGCCGCATGCCGGCGTTGACCGCGATCGCAATGCCGACGCCGACGAGGATAAGACCGAGAATCAAGGTCACGGCGGTTTCGATACGCTCGTGACCATAAGGATGTTCTTCGTCCGCCGCTTTGTGACCGTGCTTCAGCGCGAACAACACCATGAAATCGCTGATGAGATCCGACAAGGTGTGCATGCCGTCGGCGATCAGTGCCTGCGAGTTGCCGATCGTGCCGATGAAAACTTGCGCCGCCGTGAGCACCAGATTGGCAAAGACGCTGACCCAGGTCACGCGCACACTGGCGCGATAGCGGTCGGGATGACTACGATCGATGAGTGTTTCCACGATTATCTTCCTTGAACGCGCAAACGAATGACGATCTCGCCATCGGCGCGGTGGCTTTCCAATAATTCATGTCCGTTTAC
>JAHFQD010000337.1 GCA_023266455.1 Candidatus Muproteobacteria bacterium | reverse complement strand
CGTCAGTCGACGCATCCCGTCGCCCTCGCCGCCGAGAACCAATGCCGTCGGTGCTTTAAAGTCCGCCTGGAATACGTCTTGCTCGGTGTCCGCCGCGGTACCCACCAACCACAGCCCGGCTTCTTTAATGTCATCCAACGCCCGCGCCAAATTGGTTACTTGATACAGCGGAATCGATTCCGCCGCACCTGCCGCCGCACGACGCGCGACCGCGCTCAACGGCGCCGCGCGATCGCGTGGAACGACGACGGCGTGCGCCCCCGCTGCATCGGCGACGCGCAGGCAAGCGCCGAGATTGTGTGGATCCTGCACACCATCCAAAATTAAAAGCAGTGGGTCTTTAGGCAGATTCTCTAAAAAATCCGACAGATTATTTTCTACCATACTCGGCGCCGATAACCGGCGTGCGATCACGCCTTGATGCGGCACCTCATCGCTCATGCGATCCAAGGCCGCACGTGGAACGCGGTGGATTTTCACGTTGGCGTTTTTAGCCGCCTCGAGCACCGACGCGATGCGGGCATCCTGACGTTCGTTGCTCACCCATACGCCGTCGATATCGCTGGCGTTGGCTTTGAGCGCCGCCAAAACGGCGTGCAACCCGCAGATCAATTCATCTTTCATTTCCGACGTTTCTTTTTATATTTTCCTTTGCCTTTTGCCTTGCCCTTACCGCCATGTTTCTCGTCGCGCTTATCGTCGCGCCGTGAGAATGTTTTCGACGGCGTGGCGCCAACGAGTTCAAAATCGATTTTCGCTTCGTCGATGTCCACGCGCACAACTTTCACCCGTACTTTGTCGCCGAGGCGAAACACTTGATTCGTGCGTTCACCGATCAAACGATGGCTCTTAGGCTCGAAACGGAAATAGTCGTTACCCAGCGCGGTGATATGTACCAGGCCGTCGACGAAAACCTCCGAAAGCTCGACAAAGATACCGAAATCGGCGACACCGCTAATCAAACCGTCGAACTCTTCGCCGATGTGCTGCTTCATATACTGCGCTTTGAGCAACCGCACGACTTCGCGCGTCGCATCGTCGGCGCGGCGCTCGGTCATCGAGCAATGCGTACCGATTTCTTGCATTTTTTCATGCGAGATGGGAAAAGATTTATGCCGCAACACGCTTTTAATAGCGCGGTGCACAACGAGATCTGGATAACGCCGGATCGGCGACGTGAAATGCGTGTAGTGTTCATAGCCGAGCGCGAAATGCCCGACATTGTCCGGGCTGTACATAGCCTGGCTCAAACTGCGCAACAGTACTGTTTGAATCAGCCGCGCCTCTGGACGCTTACCCACCGTTTGAATGAGTTTGGAATAATCACGCGCCTTCGGTCGATCGCCGCCGCCGAGCGACAAACCCATCTCGCCTAAGAACGATCGCAAATCGGACAATTTATCCGGCGGCGGGACTTCATGAATGCGATACGGTGTCGGAATCTTATGCTCGCGCAAAATATCCGCCGCACATACGTTCGCCGCCAACATGCACTCTTCGATCAGTTTGTGCGCGTCGTTGCGTTCCGACGGCACAATGCGTTTTATTTTCTGATTCTCGTCGAACTCGATCTTCGTCTCGGGGATTTCGAAATCCACCGTTCCGCGCTTCACACGTTCGGTATGCAACGCCTTATATAAGTCGTGAAGCGTTTCCAGATGCGGCATCAGCGACGCATATTGACGCCGCAGGGTTTGATCCTGGTCCACCAACATCGACGCGACTTTGGTGTAGGTCAAACGCGCATGCGATCGCATAATCGCCTCGAAAAAACGATAACTACGCACCTTACCGGCCGGCGTGACGTCCATTTCGCAAGCCATACACAAACGATCGACATCCGGATTGATCGAACACAATCCGTTAGACAATTCTTCCGGCAACATAGGAATAACGCGGCGAGGGAAATACACCGAGTTGCCGCGCGCATAAGCCTCGCGATCCAACGCCAGGTCTCGTTGTACGTAATAAGAGACGTCCGCGATCGCGACGATCAACCGAAAACCTTTGCCATGATGTTCAGCGAAAACGGCGTCATCGAAATCGCGCGCGTCTTCGCCGTCGATCGTGACCAGCGGGACGTTACGCAAATCTTCGCGCCCCTGTGCCGCCTCCGGCGGAACGGTTTGCGCGAAGGTATTCGCTTCGTGCAATGCCGCTTGCGACCACACATAGGGTAGATCGTGCGTGCGCAGCGCGACTTCGATTTCCATGCCCGGTCCAAGATGTTCGCCGACGATCTCCACAATTCGCCCAATCGGACCGGTACGGCGCGTCGGCCAGCTGACGACTTCGGCAACGACGATCTGTCCTTCCACGGCGCTCTGCTCTTCGCCCGGGGTAATCAGGACGTCTTGACTGACACGGCGATCCTGCGGCACGACGAAGCCGACATGATTCGACGTCATAAAGCGTCCGACAATCCGACGGCGCGCCCGCTCCAATACCTCGACGATCGCGCCTTCACGCCGACCGCGGCGATCCACGCCAACCACACGCGCCAACACACGATCGCCGTGCAACGCCACGCGCATTTCCTTAGGCGAAAGAAACAAATCGCTTGCACCGTCATCCGGCATCAAAAATCCAAAACCGTCGGGATGGCCTTGGATAACGCCGGCGACCATGTCCATTTTCGATGGCAAGCCGTAAAGATCGCGCCGATTTTTCAACACTTGGCCATCGCGCTCCATCGCGCGTAATCGGCGCGAGAACGCGTCTTGATCGCGCTCGCCGGATACGCTGAGAGCGCTGGCGATTTCTTCGAATGACAGTGGCTCGCCGCGGTGCGCGAGCAGCTCAAGGACCGCTTCGCGCGACGGCACGGGAAATTCATAACGTTCCGCTTCGCGGGACGCC
>JAHFQD010000052.1 GCA_023266455.1 Candidatus Muproteobacteria bacterium | reverse complement strand
CTGACGCGCGACTTGGCGCGCGCGCTGTCGGTTGTGAGCGTGCGCGTCGTGGAAAATATCCCTGGCAAGACCTCGGTCGGTATCGAAATTCCGAATGAGCATCGCGAGACGATTCGCTTGTCCGAGGTATTGTCATCGCAAGCGTTCGAAGAATCGCAATCGCCGCTGACGTTGGCGTTAGGCAAAGATATCTCGGGCAATCCCGTGGTGTTCGACATTACGCGCGCACCGCATTTGATGATCGCCGGCACTACCGGTTCGGGTAAGTCGGTCTCCATCAACTCGCTCATTTTGTCGCTGGTGTACAAGGCCACCCCCGAGCACACGCGCTTCATCATGATCGACCCGAAGATGTTGGAGCTTTCGGTGTACGAAGGCATTCCGCATTTGCTGGCACCGGTCGTGGTGGACATGAAACAAGCGGCGAACGCGTTCAAGTGGTGCATCGCCGAAATGGAGCGTCGCTACCGTCTCATGGCCGCGCTGGGCGTGCGCAATCTCGCCGGTTACAACCGCAAGGTGAAGGACGCGATCGAAGAGAAAAAACCGATTTTCGATCCGCTGTACGCGCGCACATCGCCGGATGAAATGGCACCGACGCTGAAACCCTTGCCGTTTATCGTACTCATCGTCGACGAGCTCGCGGACTTGATGATTGTCGTAGGCAAGAAGGTTGAAGAATTGATCGCACGGTTGGCGCAGAAGGCGCGCGCCGCGGGCATTCACTTGGTGTTGGCGACGCAGCGGCCGTCCGTAGATGTGATTACCGGTTTGATCAAGGCGAACATCCCAACGCGTATCGCGTTCCAGATGTCGTCGAAAGTCGATTCACGCACGGTGCTCGATCAAATGGGCGCGGAACAGTTGCTCGGTCAAGGTGATATGTTGTTCTTGCAGGCGGGTCAAGCGTTGCAGCGCGTGCACGGCGCATTCGTCGCCGATCACGAAGTACATAAAGTCGTTGCGGCACTGAAGAAAAGCGGCGCGCCGGTGTATGAAGAACAAATTCTGAAAGGCGATACCAGCGTTAACGATCTCGGCATCGTTGTCGAAGGCGAGGGACCCCATGGCGAAGGGGGCGGCGAATCGGATCCGTTGTACGACGAGGCGCTCAAGATCGTCACCGAGTCGCGTCGCGCGTCTATCTCGGGCGTACAGCGGCGTTTGCGTATCGGCTACAACCGTGCCGCGCGCTTGATCGAGGAAATGGAGCGTGCCGGCGTCGTCGGTCCGTTACAATCCAACGGCGCGCGCGAAGTGTTGGCGCCGCCGCCACCGAAATAGGATAACGATATGCGCTCGAAAATTTTCGTGTTGTTAGGTATTTGTCTCGCGGTGGTGGCGCAAGCGGCGCCGCCAGCGCCGACGCCCGTACCGACGAACAGCGTCGACAGTCTGCGGAATTTTTTCGGCAACGTGCACACCTTCAGCGCTACTTTCAAACAGGTGGTTCTCGACGACGCGTCGGCGCCGATTCAAGAATCGTCCGGCACGTTGTGGATCGATCGCCCGGATAAATTTCGCTGGACGTATGAGAGTCCGTCGAAGCAGGAAATCGTTGGCGATGGACAGAAGATCTGGATATACGACAAAGATCTCGAACAAGTGACGGTACGGTCGTTACAAGGTGGACTAGGTGCGACGCCGGCGGTGTTACTCGCGGGGCGCGGACGGCTCGAAGACAGTTTCACGGTTAAAGCGCTAGCTCCGCAAGGCAACATGGACTGGGCGCAACTGACACCTCGAAAAAAAGACGGTGGCTTCGAAATGATTCGTGTCGGGTTCGATCAAGGTAAGTTGCGCGTACTCGAGATGGTCGATGGTTTCGGCAATACCACGCGCGTGACGCTGCAGTCCGCCAAAGAAAACATCAAAATCGATCCGACGAAATTTCAGTTCACGCCGCCCAAGGGCGTGGACGTCGTCGGCGATTAGTACCGCGCGCGGCGCAAGCACACGGCGCGCTTATGGCGGATCTCTTTCCGGAAACCCAAACCAAAGCCTGGCAACCGCTGGCCGATCGGTTGCGCCCGCGGCGGTTGGAAGACTTTGTCGGTCAAGAACATTTGCTCGCGCCGGGTAAGCCGCTGCGTTTGATGATCGAATCCGGGCAACTGCACTCCATGATCTTTTGGGGACCGCCCGGTACCGGCAAGACAACGCTCGCGCGTTTGATCGCTTCTTCCAGCGCCGCACACTTCATCGCCATCTCGGCGGTGTTCGCCGGCGTCAAAGAAATTCGCGCCGCCGTCGAAGAAGCGCGCCAAGCGCATGCGCATGGCAAACCCACCGTGTTGTTCGTCGACGAAGTGCATCGATTCAACAAGGCGCAGCAAGACGGTTTTCTGCCGCATGTCGAAGACGGCACGCTGACCTTCATCGGTGCTACGACGGAAAATCCCTCGTTCGAATTGAATAACGCCTTGTTGTCGCGCGCGCGTGTGTATGTGCTCAAGGCGCTGACCGCGGTCGATGCGCGCAAAGTCATCGATCGCGCGCTCGTCGATCCCGTCGGGTTCGGCGCGCGGCATATGGAACTCGTCGATGAAGGCCGCGATTTGCTGGCGCAAGCCGCGGACGGCGACGCGCGGCGCGCGTTGAATCTGCTTGAGATCACCGCCGATCTGGCGGTTGCGCGCGATGGGCGCGAGACGATTCAACTCGAGACGATCAAAGACGTTATTACAGGAGGCGTACAGCGATTCGATAAATACGGCGAGGCGTTTTATGACCAGGTTTCCGCGCTGCATAAATCCGTTCGCGGTTCCGATCCGGACGCGGCGCTGTATTGGTTCGCGCGCATGATCGACGGCGGCTGCGATCCGTTTTACATCGCGCGGCGCGTGGTGCGCATGGCGTCCGAAGACATCGGCAATGCCGATCCACGCGGCCTGCGTTTGGCGCTTGACGCGTGGGAAACGCAAGAGCGATTGGGCAGTCCAGAAGGGGAACTCGCGGTGGCGCAAGCGATCGTTTATCTAGCGTGCGCGCCGAAAAGTAATGCGGTCTATGCGGCATTCGGTGCGGCGATGGACGACGCCAAGCAACGCGGGTCATTAGAAGTGCCGTTACATTTGCGTAATGCACCGACGAAGTTAATGAAACAACTCGACTACGGTAAGGCGTATCGTTATGCGCACGACGAACCCGAAGGATACGCGGCGGGCGAGAATTACTTCCCAGATGAACTCGGACGGCGGCGGTATTATCTTCCCACCGACCGGGGGCTTGAGAGTAAAATCGCGGAACGTCTAACATATTTACGCGAACTCGATCGTCGTGCGGCACCATCGGTTGCGTCGAAGCCAAAGAAGGAAAGCGAATGAAATATTCTGTCTTGATGATTTTCTTGATCGCGCCCACGCTAGGTTGGGCCGACGAAGCGAAAGCGAAGACGCCTTCTTCCGTCAACCCGGCGCATGATTGCCGCGCACGTTACGACATCGGCGAATTCACCGGCGCGGTTCCCGTATGCGAAGAGGCTGCACGCGCCGGCGACATGGAATCGCAATTCCGCCTTGGACGCATGTATGAAAAAGGCGACGGCGTATCGAAAGACTTAGAAGCCGCGTTGCGCTTATATCGCCAAGCGGGTGAAAAGGGACACGCGGGTGCGCAGCGGCGCGTAGCCGCCGCGTATGCGTTCGGTCTCGGTGGCGTGAAGAAGGACGAAGGCGAAGCGCGCAAGTGGCTCACGCGTGCCGCCGAAGGCGGCGATACGCGCGCGCAAAAACAACTGGCTGAAGCTTATCGTCGCGGACTCGCCGGTTTTCCCAAAGATGAAAATTTGGCGCGTGAGTGGTCCGAACGCGCGAAGCGCGCCGACGGCAAATAATGGGACAAGCGCTCGCAATCGGCGTCGGCGGAGCCGTGGGCAGCGTGTTGCGTTATTGGTTGTCGAGCGCCGTATACGCTTTTGCCGGACGCGGATTTCCCTATGGTACCTTGGTTGTCAATATCGTCGGTTGTTTGGCGATGGGAATTTTGTTTGTGCTGTTCGTCGAACAATTAAGCGAAGACACACTTTGGCGTGCCGGTTTACTGATCGGCGTGCTCGGTGGTTTTACGACTTTCTCTGCGTTTTCGATCGAGACGTTCAATCTCATCGAACAAGGCGAGGTATTGAAAGCGTCAGCGAACGCCGTGCTCAGTGTCGTGTTATGCCTGGCCGCGACTTGGCTCGGTGTAGTGTTAGCGAGGCAGTTGTCAGTTTCGTAAACGATATCCAATCAACCACAACTAGAGTGTCCAGTTCTCATGCTCGATCCTAAGTTATTGCGCGCCGATCTCGATAACACCGTGCGCAAGCTCGCGCGTCGCGGTATCACGGTCGACACCGCGGCGCTCGCCGCCATCGAAGAACAACGCAAGCGTGTGCAAGTGCATGCCGAACAGCTGCAAGCGGAACGCAACGCCAAATCGAAAGCGATCGGCATGGCGAAAGCGAAGGGCGAGGACGCCAGCAAGGTCATGCAAGAAGCGTCGACCATCGGTGCGGCGTTGACCCAGGCGCAGGCCGAACTCGAACGCATTCAAACGGCGCTCAATGACGTAGTGCTCGGGATTCCGAACATTCCACATGAATCCGTGCCGGAGGGGCACGACGAGCGCGGTAATATCGAAGTGCGCCGCTGGGGCGAACCGCGCAAATTCGATTTCACGCCGAAGGACCACGTCGAGGTGGGCGAGCGACTCGGTTTAATGGATTTCGAAGTCGCCGCTAAAATCAGCGGTGCGCGTTTCGTGGTGATGAAGGGCACGCTCGCGCGGCTGCATCGAGCGCTAATTCAATTCATGCTCGATTTACACACCCGCGATCATGGCTATGTCGAAGTGTATGTTCCCTATTTAGTGAATTCGGCCAGCCTACGCGGCACCGGGCAGCTGCCTAAGTTTGAAGCCGATTTATTTAAAGTGCCGCACGAATCGATCGACGATGAAGTCGCGCTTAAAGCGCTGCAAGGCAAAGACAACGATTCAGTAGCGGTCAAGAAAATCGACCGCAGCCTGTATTTAATTCCGACTGCGGAAGTACCCGTGACCAACTTGGTGCGCGACGTCATCGTCGACGCCAAGGAAATGCCGCTCAAGTTTGTGTGCCACACGCCGTGCTTTCGCAGCGAAGCTGGATCGTACGGCAAGGATACGCGCGGCATGATCCGCCAACATCAGTTCGAAAAAGTGGAATTGGTGCAGATCGTCCCGCCGCGAGATTCGTACGCCGCTTTGGAGGCGCTTACCGGTCACGCAGAAAAAATTCTTCAATTGCTGCAGTTGCCTTATCGCGTCGTGACGTTGTGCGCCGGTGACATGGGATTTTCGGCCGCCAAAACTTACGACATCGAAGTATGGTTGCCAGGACAAAATCGTTATCGCGAGATTTCTTCCTGCAGCAACTTCGAAGATTTCCAGGCGCGGCGCATGCAAGCGCGTTGGCGCAATCCCGAGACCAGCAAACCGGAGTTGGCGCATACGCTGAACGGGTCCGGTCTCGCGGTCGGCCGCACCTTGGTCGCGATTCTGGAAAATTATCAGCAGCAAGACGGCCGGGTGCAGGTTCCTTCGGCGTTGCGTCCTTATGTCGGTGGGCTTGAGTCGATTTAGAAATATTTTTATATGCTGTATATCGGCGCCGCCGGCGTACGGGTCGCGTAGACAGTAAATACGTCTCTAGAATTAACCGCGTCGAGATCGCGCATTCCCTGTAGACCGTTGCTATACGGATTCCCATCGTCACTGCCGGCGGCGAAACCATGATTTTTTACGGCGTCTTGTAACAATTGGCGGTAAAGATCGTTTGCCTCGCCATAACCTTCTCCTGACAGTTCTTCCGCTAACTCCCATAAACCTTGACCGGAACGCCGCACGGGATGCAGTTTCATGCCGCGGTTGTCGGTTAGCGTCGCAATATTGGCAAAGAGCGGTGCAGACGCGGACGATGAATTGGTATGCAGTGCCGTCGGAACGACGGTGGGATACTGAGTGGGCGGTGCACCGGGAGGGGTGGAATATTGACCCGGTGGTAGGCCGGGTAGTGGGTTGCTAGGTGTTGTTGGAGTTTGCGTTCCGGATGGGGACGGCGCCGTCGGCGAATCGCTTGGCGTTCCAGGTTGGGTGGGCGCGGGTTGTTTTTGATCGTCTTGAAACAAAGAAAGAAGCCACGAGATTAATACTTGGGATAGGCTCCAAGTCGATAAGAGTCTCAGTGATTCCGCCGCGGCGCGCGAAACGCCACCGTAGATTCCAGGAAGTTCATGATAACTAGGCGGTAAGGACGCACGTCGGAAGAATGTTCTGACCTGATTCACCAAGGTGAAGCCGGTGGAGGCGGTGTGCGGCATCAAAAGTAACGCATAGAGTATATGGATAACGCTCGGGTCCGCGAAACTCGTTACGATTGCCGCAATGCCTACCAACGGTAACGCCAACATACCGGCCAATTGTGCGATTCGTAATGGCAGCGCATGGATTGGCATCGTCGTTTTGATTCGCCCAAGGACCAAGGTCGCGCACGCGACCAACGCCAACATCTCATGTCCTAGTGCTGATGTTGACCAGAGTAAATCTTGTGTTGACGTAGATCGATTTTCCCGTCTGCCAGAACTTGTTTTATGCTGTAGCCTACATAAACGTTTAGTCCCAACGCTTGAACAAGATAATAAAGTTGACCAAGCGGACGCCGTGGATCGAATCGGCTCACGGGGAAGAATCCGAGCGCGCGATAAATATCCAACTCCAGTTTTTTCAACATGGCCGCGCTCAAATGACGCACCAGTTTTCGTTGTTCCACGGTCGTGAGGTTTTGATCGAATAGTCGTAAATCAGCGCGCGCTTGATCGAAAAGTTCGCGAACTTGTTCCATTCGATCTTCCGGGATCTCCAAGGATCGTTGCATTTTCTCGATGTCGCGCTGCCACCATTGGAGCGAGGAATCGCTGACGTACCCCTTCTCGATCATATGGTCCATCGCGCGGCGATCGTTTCGGGTCATCTTTCTTTCGATGGAGACGAGCATCGTTCGCAAACCGATGGCCGATGAGTGCAGTGCCAACTTGGCGGTATGCGAGAAAAATCCTGCAAGCATCCCGTTTAACGTTGTGGCCCCGCCGCTCGCAGCGATGATTTTCAACCGTTGCCGCCAACCTTCTTGTCGTCCGCCGGCGGCGGTACCAACGCCACCGGGTTTTACTTCGCTGCTGTGCACGGGTATGCCCGTGACCGTTACCGGTGGACGATGCGGAACGCCGGTCAGAGTGATCGTCACGCCTTCCGCTGGCCCATCGCCCAGTATGCGGTCGACGATGATGTCGTACGCTTCGCGCGCGCGCGCCGAATGTTCGGATTGGATAGCCGCGATTATGTTGGCACGTTCGCGCCATTCCAAAATGACGTCGTCGGAAACGTTGTTTGCACGCTGTCGCGTTTCCGCGAAATCCATGCCGTTTCGCAGAGCAACGCGACGATCGCGTTCCGCATTACCTCTTAGGAACTGGTAAACGATGTCTCGCGCCGTATCCGGGTGCTGCGAAATGAATTTGAAAATCCATGGCTTGAATAAATGGATCGTCGCATTATCTTCGTGAAGCGTTGCCGAACCTACCGCGCCGCTACCATACTTGAGCGCGTTAGGATGTTCCGTCGCGAACCACATCAGACCACGTTCCATACCGGTGTCAGTGAGATACGGTTCGATTGAACGTATGCCGAGCACGAAGCGCGCATTAGGGAATTGGTGTGCGAGATCATCCATGATGACGATGTGCAGCGGCAATGAATCGCCTTCTGGGATTATTCTTCCGCCGTATCCTTCCGGCATGTGTCTGACGATGCCTGTGCTATCTACCCAATGCCCCTGTTCGTTTTGAGTGACTAAGGTGGTATCAGGCGCCGAAAAACGATCGACGCCGGCGTTCATGAAATTCACGACGAGCTCTGGATACTTTCTCAAGAAAGTCCGGATCTCATCGAGATAGGCGTAATCGCTGGTTTGTTCCAAAGGACGGCCATCTTCCGGATGGCTCGCGTAATGACCCCAGGTTGTGAATATCTCGAGTTGAATTTTCCCTTCCGCGCTAACGGCGAATTCCCCCATTTCTACGCTATCCCAGTTGACGCGGTCTTTTATTTTGAGCTCGGTGCGGAATGTTCCCATGACGTTAAACGCGCAAGCGTCGAATATGCCGGCGAAGCGCACTAACATTTGTTCCAAGCGCGCGCCGGCGCCGGATCGAGAAGGATTAATAGTCGCCAAGGCGGGATATAACCTAGCAGCTTTCTCCGGCGACACCCGCGCTAAGCGGATGTAGTCTCTCGCGATAGCGATGTCTTCGCGTATATGCGCCCATATGATCGGCAAACCGACGCCTGGCGCTAAGTCACTCTTGGCGCCCGCGCGGAAGCGTCTGCCGGCCAGGCGAATTATTTTGAAGCCATCGCCGAGTCGGGTAGCGACAGCTTGGTTAAATCCGCGATCGCGATGCCGCCCGTCATACTTCACCAACGTGTTATTGCTGTCGATCAAGATATCTTCGATATCCAGTTGGTCCGGGTGTCGTCTAGCTTCGATCGCGCACTCGAGCATTCTGCTCGCGAGGTCGGACGGAGGTTTGGTCGGCGCGGGGATTTCGAGTGGGCGGCGAATGCGTCGCGTTTCCCGTCGATTGCGCACGCGGGTGCCGTCGGGATGCGTCGCACGTCGTGTTGGTTTGGGCGGTTCTTCGATGGCGAGCGGTCGAGCGGGATCGTAGCTGGCGACCGGAACACCGTCTTCGACAGCGGGAGTATGGGTCGCTGGCTTGATCTCGGCTGTCGCTATAACTTCACCGGTTTGTGCAGCCTCGACCGGATCAGCCGTATCAGGTTGTCTTACCGCTTCCGTGGTTTGCGCCGGATCGGCTTCGCCGGAAACGCGCATGCTAGTCGCTTCGCCGGATTGCCCCTGATCGCCGGTTTGGTGTCCGGCGGCGTCAGCGTCGGTTGCACGTACGCCGGTTTGACCTTGATCCCGCACGGCGGGGTGGTGCGAGTCTTCAGGCGCGCGCCGTGCTGCAGCGGGGTCGACGGTAGCCAGAATCGCGCGTCCTCGTTCGTGGGGTTCAAGTGGGGAACTGTCATCGGGTACCCGTGCGGCTTGATCCAGAACGCGATCGACGATGACGATGTGAGCGTCTGGGTTGTCGGCGCGGACGGTACCGGGGATTGTGTCGTCGGGGTGAATGGTGCGCATCGGTTGCACGATG
>JAHFQD010000051.1 GCA_023266455.1 Candidatus Muproteobacteria bacterium | reverse complement strand
TGCGTTCGCGTTTTATATGTCCGGGTTGATGGCGTTCCTGATGTGTTTCGCCATTACCTACCTGAACACCGGCTTGACCGACGGTTTCGTCGCCCGCGCGTTGAAGGCGTACGTGGTCGCCATGCCCATCGCTTTCGGTTGCGTAATGCTGGTGCGGCCGGTGGTGATGAAACTCGTCGGCTGGACCGTCGCGCCGTAGCGATTCCGCGCTGGCGATTGCAACGGGCGAAATCGTTGAATTCGCTCGATTTAAAGCTATGGCACCTTGTCAGCCCCGGCAGGTCCCAAGTACCATGCGCGTTCCCTATTTTGCGGTTTTTCCCAACGACTTATGTTTCACGGCAGCATGGTGGCGCTCGTCACGCCGATGGAAGACAACGGCGCGCTCGATCGGGCGGCGTTGCGTCGGCTCGTCGACTGGCATGCCGAGAACGGCACCGACGCGATCGTCGCCGTCGGCACCACCGGCGAATCCGCCACGTTGGATATGGACGAACACGTCGAGGCGATTCGCCTGATCGTGGAATACGCCCGCGAGCGTATGCCGGTTATCGCCGGCACCGGCGCCAATTCCACACGCGAGGCGATCGAGCTCACGCGCGCGGCCGAAGAAGCGGGCGCCGATGCGTGTTTATTGGTTACGCCGTATTACAACAAGCCGGTGCAAGAGGGCTTGTATCAACATTTCAAAGCGATCGCCGAGGCCGTGCCGATCGCGCAGATTCTGTATAACGTTCCCGGCCGCACGGGCTGCGATTTGTTGCCGGAAACGGTCGAGCGTTTGTCGCATATTCCGAATATCGTCGGCATCAAAGAAGCCACGGGCAATCTCGATCGCGGACGCGAGGTGCTGCGCCGCTGCCAAGAGCGCATCGATGTATATTCCGGCGACGATGCCACCGCGCTCGATTTAATTTTGCTCGGCGCCAAGGGCGACATTTCGGTGACCGCCAACGTCGCGCCCAAATTGATGCACGACATGTGCGCGGCCGCGCGCGCCGGCAAAGAGAGCGAAGCGCGTAAGATCAACGAGCGCTTGCTGCCGTTGCACAAGAATCTATTCGTCGAATCCAATCCAATTCCAGTGAAGTGGGCGCTACAAGAGATGGGCATGATCAAAGCCGGCATTCGGTTGCCGCTGACGTCGTTGGCGTCCGCCTATCACGATACCGTGCGCCAGGCATTGCGCACCGCCGGCGCGTTGTCCTGAGCCGGAGGGAGAGAAAATGAAATTCATTATAAGATTTTTTATTTGCGGTCTCGTTTGCGCGGGGCTAATCGCCTGCCAGACGCTCGACGACAAACGCAAGATCGATTACCGCAATGCGCGCACTGTGCCGCCGTTGGATATCCCGCCCGATCTCAGCGTGATTCCGGAAAATGGCGGCGCGAATTCGACCGCGACGTATTCCGAATTTATCGACAAGAAAAATCCCGGCGCCACGCCGGGCACCGTGTTGATCGACGCCCCGGACATGCGCATCGCGCGCGACGGCCAAGCGCGCTGGCTGGTAGTGAAGCGTTCCCCCGAGGAACTTTGGCCGCAAGTGCATAAGTTCGTGTTGGACATGGGGCTGATCATTGCGCGTGAAAACGCCGCCGTCGGCGTCATCGAAACTGAATGGTCGGAGAACCACGCCAAAGTGACTGCTAGCCAATCACCGTTGGTGCGTATGCTGGGAATGTTTTATTCCACCGGCACGCGCGACAAATTCTTGCTCCGTCTCGATCGCGGTCTGCAACCGGGCACTACCGAGGTGTACGTGGCCCATCGCGGCATGGAAGAAATCTACGTTCAGAAAAGCGTTGGCACTGGCGAAGAAGGCAATACACGTTGGCAGCCGCGGCCGCCGGATACTGACGTCGAAGCGGAGATGCTGCGCATGATCATGGTTCAGTTGGGCAAGACCGACGAGCAAGCCACCGCCATCGTCGCGCAGACGCCCACCGCGCCACCGGAGCGCGCGCAGCTCGCGCATCAAGGCGAGGAAATCTTTTTGAGTGTCGACGATGCGCCCGATCGCGCCTGGCGCCGTTTGGGTTTGTCGCTTGATCGACTTGGATTCACTATCGAAGATCGCGACCGTTCCAAGGGCGTTTATTACGTGCGTTATATTGATCCCGATCGGCCCGATCCCAAACCGGGATTCTGGGCGCGTTTGTTCGGCGCCAAGGAAAAGAAGGACATCGATCAATATCAGATTTTCTTGCAAAGCACGTCGGCGGGAACCCGCATCGACGTGAAAGACAAAGATGGCGTACCGGACAAGACGAAAACCGGCGAGCGCATCTTGAGTCTGTTGCAAGAACAACTGAAATAGCGCGTTCGAAAGGTTTTACAACGTGTTTGTAACGCCACGAGGTTAATGTTTTTTCGGGTGTTTTGTTACCAAATTCCCTAAAATAGCGTTCTTATGTCCGGCTTAAATCCCGAACCCATTCCCGGTGTTGTGACCACGCCGGTGCTTTCGCTGCCCGGCGCGTCCGCGTTGTCGGCGTTTCGTCGTGAGCGCTTGTTAGCGCTGATGCAGCAGTCTGTGCCGTCGCTCGTGTCGCTCGAGGCGGTTTACTGGCATTTCGCTTTGGTACAGGCGCCGCTGACGACTCAGGAATCTGCGGTATTGAAGCGCCTGCTGGTGTACGGCCCGCGCAACGACGAAGACCGCCAGGTTCCCAAGGGAGAAGTCCTGATCGTGGTGCCACGGTTGGGAACGATTTCGCCCTGGTCGAGCAAGGCCACCGACATCGCCCATTGTTGCAGCCTAGAGAAGGTGCGCCGCATCGAGCGCGGCGTGGTGTGGCATTTCGCCAAACGCGACGGCGTGATTCTGTCGGCCGTTGAGCGCGAAAGTCTGATCGCGCTGATCCACGATCGTATGACCGAAAACGTGTTGCCGGATTTAGCGCAAGCGAGCGAACTGTTCCGCGAAACCGTACCGGCGCCGCTAAAGACGGTTGATGCGCTGAACGGCGGACGCGAAGCGTTGGTGCAAGCCAATCGCGATTTCGGCTTGGCGTTGTCGCCAGACGAGATCGATTATCTGTTGGAAAATTTCCGTCGCCTCGAACGCAATCCGACCGATGTCGAATTGCTGATGTTCGCGCAAGCCAACTCGGAGCACTGCCGGCATAAAATTTTCAACGCCGACTGGATCATCGACAAAAAGAAACAGCCGCATTCGTTGTTCGGCATGATTCGCGAAACTCACGCGAAGAATCCGCGCGGCACCTTGGTCGCGTACGTCGACAATGCGTCCGTGATCGAAGGTCCGCGCGTCCAGCGTTTCTTCCCCGATCCGACGACGCGTGAATACGGCGCGCGCGACGAAGCGGCGCATATTTTGATGAAAGTCGAAACGCATAATCATCCGACCGCGATCGCGCCGTTCGCTGGCGCCGCTAGCGGTTCCGGCGGCGAAATTCGCGACGAAGGCGCGACCGGACGCGGCGCGAAACCGAAAGCCGGGCTAACCGGTTTTTCCGTATCGAATCTGCGTATCCCCGGCGCGTTGCAGCCGTGGGAAGAAACCGACCACGGTAAACCGGAACGTATCGTCAACGCGTTGTCGATCATGCTCGAAGGACCGATCGGCGCCGCCTCGTTCAACAACGAGTTCGGTCGCCCGGGTCTCGGCGGGTATTTCCGCACGTTCGAAATGGATCTCGGCGACGAAGTCCGCGGTTATCACAAGCCGATCATGATCGCGGGTGGACTCGGCAACATCCGCGCCGAGCATGTCGCCAAATCGGAATTTCCGGCGGGCACGGCGCTGGTGGTGCTCGGCGGTCCAGCGATGCTGATCGGACTTGGTGGTGGTGCGGCGTCGAGCATGAGCTCCGGCGCGTCGCACGCGGATTTGGATTTCGCCTCGGTGCAGCGCTCCAATCCCGAGATGCAACGTCGTTGCCAGGACGTGATCGATCGTTGCTGGGCCATGGGCGCGGACAATCCGATTTTGTCGATCCACGACGTCGGCGCGGGCGGCTTATCGAACGCGCTGCCCGAACTGGTACACGGCGCGCATCGCGGCGCGCGCTTCGAACTGCGCGCGATTCCGAACGATCAACCCGGCATGTCGCCGATGGAAATTTGGTGCAACGAAGCGCAAGAGCGCTATGTTCTCGCCATCGAACGCGCCCAGCTCGACGTCTTTAAGAAACTGTGCGAACGCGAACGTTGCCCGTACGCCGTCGTCGGCGAAGCCACGGACGAAGAACATCTGTCGTTGAACGACGCTTATTTCGCGCAACAAAAAAGCAACGACGCCATGCTGGCGCCGCGTATGAGCAAACCGATCGATCTCGATCTGTCGGTTGTCCTGGGCAAAACGCCGCGCATGGTGCGCGACGTGAAACGCGTCAAACGCAAATTTCCCGCGTTTAAAACCAAGGACATCGAACTCAAGGACGCGATCTACCGCGTGTTGAAACACCCCGCGGTCGCGGACAAAACATTTCTCATCAGCATCGGCGATCGGAGCGTTGGCGGGTTGACTTGCCGCGACCAAATGGTCGGACCTTGGCAAGTGCCGGTGGCTGACGTCGCCGTTACCGCTGGCGCTTACGAGGGTTATACCGGCGAAGCGATGGCGATAGGTGAGCGCACGCCGCTCGCGCTGATCGACGGACCGGCGAGCGGGCGCATGGCGATCGGCGAAGCGCTCACCAACCTCGCCGCCGCGCGCATCCGCGCCTTGCCCGACGTAAAACTGTCGGCGAACTGGATGGCCGCTGCCGGCCATCCCGGCGAAGACGCGGTGTTGTACGACACGGTCAAAGCGGTCGCGTTGGAATTATGTCCGGCGCTCGGTATTTCCATCCCGGTCGGCAAGGATTCGATGTCGATGAAGACGGTGTGGCGCGACGACGAAGGCGCCGCGCGCGAAGTGATCGCGCCGTTATCGCTGGTGATTTCCGCGTTCGCGCCGGTGACCGACGTGCGCAAAACGCTCACGCCGCAACTGCGTATGGATATGGGCGAGACCGATCTGATCTTGATTGACCTCGGCAAGGGCCAAAATCGCCTCGGTGGATCGATCTTGGCGCAGACCTACGGTCAGATGGGCGATGAAGTGCCCGATGTCGACGATCCGCGCGTGCTCAAGCTTTATTTCCACGTAATTCAGGCGCTGAACGAATTGGGTTTTGCCGTCGCTTATCACGACCGTTCCGACGGCGGTTTGTTCGCCACGCTATGCGAGATGGCGTTCGCCGGTCGTTGCGGCGTGCGCGTCGACATCACCGACCTCGGTAAAGATGCGATAGCGGCGTTGTTCAACGAAGAACTCGGCGCCGTGCTGCAAGTACCGCGTGCACGCCGTGGCGGCATTCTGGGTGCGCTCAAACAATCCGGGCTGGGGCGTTACGCGCATGTGATCGGCACGGTGACCAACGACGATCTCGTCAGCATCTCTCATCGTGGCAAGGAAATTTTTTACGATGCGCGCGTCAACCTGCATCGCACCTGGTCAGAAACGACGTTCTGCATGCAAAGTCTGCGCGACAATCCGGCGTGTGCGCGCGAAGAGTACGATCGTTTGCTGGACTACAAAGATCCGGGTTTATCCGCACAACTGACGTTCGATCCAGATGATAAAATCGCCGCGCCATATATCGCCAAGGGCGAGCGGCCGCGCATGGCGATTCTGCGCGAGCAGGGCGTGAACGGACAAACCGAAATGGCGGCCGCCTTCGATCGCGCGGGATTCAGCGTGATCGACGTCACCATGACTGATATTCTCGCCGGCCGGGTTTCGTTGAAAGATTTCAAAGGCTATGTCGCTTGCGGCGGCTTTTCGTTCGGCGACGTGTTAGGCGCCGGCGAAGGCTGGGCTAAATCGATTCTGTATAACAGCCGCGCGCGCGATGAGTTCTCCGCGTTTTTCGCGCGCACCGATACGTTTGCGCTCGGTGTCTGCAACGGTTGCCAGATGATGTCGGCGTTGCACGAGCTTATTCCCGGAACCGAGGATTGGCCGCGGTTTGTGCGCAACACGTCCGAACAATTCGAGTCGCGCGTGGTGATGGTCGAGGTTCCCAAGAACCCGTCGATTTTCTTAACCGGCATGCAAGGCTCGCGGTTGCCTATCGTGGTGGCGCACGGCGAGGGCCGCGTGGAGTTCGCCAGTGAAGAGGCTATGCAGCAAGTCATTCTCGATAAGCGGGTGGCGCTGTGTTTTGTCGACAATTACGCCAATTTGGCCCGAACGTACCCTTATAACCCGAGTGGTTCGCCGCACGGGATTACCGGTCTGACGACGACCGATGGACGCTTTACAATCATGATGCCGCATCCAGAGCGCGTCTTCCGCGCGGTCACCAATTCTTGGCGACCGTCGCAATGGAACGAAGACGGGCCATGGATGCGGATGTTCCGCAACGCCCGAGTATGGGTCTCTTAAAATGAAGGTGATGAGAATGGCGAGGAAGCCGAAATCCGAAGAACTACTAACGTTAAGCGAAGCGGCAGGTTGCTTCGGTTACTCCAGTGATTATTTTCGCCGTTTGGCGGAGAAGGGCAGGTTGGATGCGCGTAAGATCGGTCGTCAATGGTTGACGACCTCCGGCGCGGTTGAGACTTTCCTCGAGAGCCGTGAACAGCGCGGCGTCTACAAAAAGCGTATCAAGCGTTCCTCACTGAAACGTAAGTAAGTAAGGCGAGTTTATTTTTTTAATTCGGCGACGCCGGAGACGGCGTCGCTTTGCCGCTTTACAATAGCACGATTAAGTGTTATTAATGGTTCTTTCTTGAATTAGCAAGGAAGGCCTGTCATCTATCGTCGATTCCCTAAATCCTCTCACGGGGCGCATTTACCAGCGTTCGAGCATGTTGTTTTTTCAAACGCAGCATGTGCTCTGCAAAATGCAGAGCTTATTCGTCATAGTGCAGCATGTGTTCTGTAGATTCTTCTCCGTCTAGCGATTCCAATAGCGGCATGGGAAAGCGGGCAAGGAGCCGACTGGCGCATAAGCTGCGTTTACTGCGTGTGATACGCGGTTGGTCGCAAGAAGAACTGGCCAGCGCCAGCGGAATGCATCGTACGTCGATCAGTTTGATCGAACGTGCCGAATGCAATGTCAGTCTCGATACCCTTGAACAGCTTGCGAATACTCTGGGTATCGCTTTGCCCGAGCTATTGGATGCCACGGATCCGGCGGATGTCAGCAAGCGTTTGTTTGCGACGTCGAATAAAACGAGCGTAAAAAAAAGGAGTAGTTGAGCATGCTTATTTTGACGCGCAGGATTAATCAGTCGTTCATGATTATTCCGCATCCTGATTTGGATTTGGCGACGCCGATAGGGGAGCTTTTCAAAAATGGCCCCATTCAGGTTGGGGTAACCCGGGTGACGGGTTTTCGGGTCAGACTAAGTGTCACCGCCGATCATGGTTTTTTGGTTTTGAGAGAAGAGTTATTTCAATCGCGTTAACGCGACGTGATAGGTGCGACGCATGATTAAACGATCTTTTGTCGTCATGGGGATGGTCACGGTCGGTTGGATGCTGTCGATAAGTTTTGCGGATGTATCGCATCGGATGCCTTCTGTACCCACTCTCCTGCTCTTAGGCATCGCGATCGCCGGTGCCTTATTTTTCTCGTCGAGATATCGCTAGTGGCTTGGTTTGCTGTTGTCGCCGATTGCGATTTTATTGGCGATGGCAGGTTTTTCAGTTTGGGACGAACCCTCGATGAGGGAGGCGCTGTTGTACGAACAGGGTTGGGTATATTTCGCAGCGCTTGGGGCACAGAACGTCGTGGTAGTGGCGGCGTTACTAATGGGCGCAATAAGTGGGTATAAACGTCGGCGATTAGAGCAAGGTTCACTAATAGCGACGCGCTAGAAGCCGCGTTTTCATCATATTGAGGCAGTATTTTGAGTTTTTGGAGCGGAGACATCCCACCCAGGAGGATAGCTAGCCGAAACCCCGAACCCTGGGTATGATGGCCGCCGGTTGGGATGGGGTAGCAGCATCTCTTTTAATAATCCTTTATTAATAAGCACTTAAAGTGTGATGGCACAGCTTGTGCTGCATTTTAAGTGTTGGGAAAAGAGGTAAAGAAAATGGAGATGCCGTTCTCGCGGTTCGTGGGGCAAGTGGTGTTAGCGCTTGCGCTCGCGGCATTTGTAAGTAGCACCGCATTCGCGCAGGGCACCCGTTTATACATCTATGAACTGCCTGACGGGTCGCGCATCGTTACCGACTACCAACTCAACAATAAACACTACCGCCTGGTTCGTACCGGCGAGACTGCCAAGAAAATGGGGCAATTGGCAGCCGCACGTACGCCAGAATTCTTTCGTACCGATCCTTCGGCTTACGACGCGCTAATTCTTGAAAAATCGCGCGAGTACAAAATCGACTCCGCGCTTATCAAGGCGATTATCCACGTCGAGTCTTCGTTCAATCCTTATGCGGTGTCGGATCGCGGCGCCAGAGGGTTGATGCAGCTTTTACCAGAGACCGCTAAGCGTCACGGTATTCATGACGTCTACGATCCAGCGCAAAACATCGAAGCCGGTATCCGTCATCTGAAATATCTTTCCGAAATCTTCAAGAATCAGAATCATCTCGTGCTCGCGGCGTACAACGCGGGCGAAAATGCGGTGCTGCGTTATGGTGGGATTCCACCGTATCCGGAAACCGAGTTGTATGTGCGCCGTGTGTTACAGATGAAGCGCATCTACAGCACGACGCTCGCGCGTTCGTAATCCTTCCTCAGTTCAATTGAATCCGCGTGCCCCACGGCACCGGCGCTTTCCCTTTGACTAACCACAACACTGGATAGCTGGGTTGGTCCGGCGGGAATTCACCTTCAGCGTCGGTGAAGTACACCAGCAAGTGCGGTCGCCGTTCCTGGTGCTCCACCCATTCGAAGACGGGCGCGAACCGCGTTCCGCCACGGCCGTTGAAAGAAGACGGCAGCGACAACGGTTCCCAGGCCTCGGCGGTCCACGGACCGTCGTCGGTGAGGCGATCGTCGCAGGCTAGTAAATGCACACGCGCGCTGATTTGTCCTTTGATCGCGTTGACCTCGGAGACGAACTCGCGCATTTCCTCGTCCGAGATCGAGCCGCTGATGTCGAGCGCGATTACCAACTCCAATTCGCGTCCACGCAAGCCGGGCAAAATCGCCGCGCCTTCGCGCCGACTCGGATGCGAAAAGTCGTAGTCGTCACGTGCGGTCTGCGCCACGTAGCGCGCCAACAATACGCGCCACGGTAGTTGCGGTTGCAGCAAGTCATCGACCAGTCGCGCC
>JAHFQD010000336.1 GCA_023266455.1 Candidatus Muproteobacteria bacterium | reverse complement strand
ATGCGGAAAATCAATTTCCCACGACGGCGTCAGCGTATTTTTCTCGCCGCGCCAAGCGGTCGTAGTCGCCCATTCGCCGACGCCGTCCAGACACAACACCGCGGCGCGTTCGAACGGGCTTGGGAAGAACGCCGATGCCGCGTGCGATAGGTGGTGTTCCGAAAAAAGTAGCGGCGGTAGTTGTTTGATCGTGCAGTCGCCGAGCTCAGCGAGCGCGCGCTTTAACGTGTTTTTTAGATAAAGTTTTTCTTTGAGCCAAACTGGCATAGCGGTGACGAACGACCGCAACCCTCGCGGCGCATAAGCCAGATAGGTCTGTAGCAGACGCTCGAATTTAATCAGCGGTTTGTCGTAGAAAACGACATGACTGATATCGCGCAGCGTTATCCCTGCTTCTTGTAAGCAATAGCGTATGGCATGCGTGGGAAACCGCGCGTCGTGTTTTTTACGCGAGAAGCGCTCTTCTTGGGCGGCGGCGGCGATGACGCCGTCGCGCAACAGCGCCGCCGCGCTGTCATGGTAGTACGCGGAGATGCCAAGAATGTAGGTTGTCACTGCGCCTCGTTGTCCGTAACGAAAAGGAATTTCGCTTTAAAGCAATTCTTCGTCTTTGAGGAACCGCGGTCGTCCCTTCACTTCCTGGTAAATACGGCCCACATATTCGCCCAGCAGACCGATGCTGAGTAATTGCACGCCGCCGATGAAATAGATCGGCAACACCGTCGATGCCCAACCGGGGACGGCGGTGTGGGTGAGCGCGATGTAGAGCACATACGCGCTCATCAACGTGCTGGCGATGAAAATGGCGAAGCCAATCGCCGCGATTAGTCGTAGCGGCACAATGCTGAATGAGGTGATCGCGCCGATGGCGAGCGACAGCATCTTGCGCGGCGAATATTTGGTTACGCCAGCGAAACGCGGTTTGACGTCGAAACTCACCGAGGCGGTGCGAAAACCCATGTTGGCGAATACGCCGCGCAGGAACAAATTCACCTCGCGGTATTCCGCGAGCGCATTGAGCACGCGCGCGCTGACGAGCCGATAGTCTGGATGGTTCTTAATAATTTCCACGCCCATCGAACGCATGAGGCGGTAGAAACACAGCGCCGTCAGTCGTTTGAGAACGCCGTCGGTGTGCCGGTCGTTGCGAATGCCGAAGACGATGTCGGCGCCAGCGCGAAATTGTTCGATGAACTGCGGAATCGCGCGCTCGTCGTGTTGCAGATCGGCGTCGATGGAAATAGCGCAATCGGCATGCCCACGCACGCTCAGTAAGCCGGCGAGCAGCGCGTTTTGATGGCCGCCATTGCGCGCGAGTTTTAAACCTTTAATAAGCGTGGGATGTTGGCGGTGCAATTCCTGGACAATGCGCCAGGTGCCATCGCGGCTACCGTCGTCGACGAAATAAATGAAACTGTCGGCGCGGATCTGGCCGCCGGCCACCATCGATTCCAAAACGCCGCGCAAACTGCGTGCGGTTTCGGCCAGCACCGCTTCTTCGTTGTAACAAGGAACGACGACCGCGAGCCGCGGCGTCATTGCGTGACCTGTTTCAGCAAAGATTCCAGCGCTTCGATATTCATTATCGGCGCTTGGCAGGTTTGACCGTTGCAAACATAGGCGGTGACCTCGGCTAGATTTTTACGCTGGGCGAGTGCGCCGGTGACGTTCGCGAATTCCGGTATCGGGAACACCAGTTGCCGTGGCGCGTATTGGCGTGTCAGGCGCGCAAGCCAGGTGGGGAATGCGGCCGGATCGCCACGCAACACCACGACTTGTAGCGGCAGTATAAATTCTTCAATCGCCGTTAATAAGGAACAACAGGCCGACGGGTAACGCGTGACGTCGCCCTGCAGGGCTTTGACGGCGCGTTCGCTGGCGTTCAGCATGTTTAGATCGCCGAGCAAACTGCCCAAGCGCCGCAACGCGCGCGCGGCCACGCCGTTGCCGGAGGGAAGCGCTTCGTCCGTCGTGGGCTTTGGGCGATGCACCAGTTTCTCGTGATCATCGGCGGTAAAAAAGAAACCGCCATGTTGTTCGTCTTCGAAATGTTCCATTAACACCTGCGCCAAATCGCAGGCGAACTTGAATTCGTTTTCGCGCCAGCGCGCTTGCAACAGTTCAAGCGTGGCGTCGAGTAGGAATGCGTAGTCGTCGAGGTACGCCGCGTACCGCGGCTTGCCGTCTTTGGTCGTGGCCCAGAGGCGGCCGTTGTGCCACATGTGCGCGCGCGCATGGTCGAGCGCGCGTTCGGCGTTGAGCATGAAATCGTCGCGCCCCAGTACGCGCCCGGTGTGCGCCATGGCCTTGATCATCAAGCCGTTCCACGATGCCAAGATTTTTTCGTCGCGCCCCGGCGGCACGCGGCGTGCGCGCGCGTCGAATAGGCGGCTGCGCGCGCGCTCCAGGCGGCGCGTTATGTCGTCTTGCGAACAGTTGAAGCGTCCCGCGAGTGCGGCGATTTCCGTGCGTACGTTCAGGTGCCACTTACCGTCGAAGTTCGGTTTGCCGGTCAAACCGTAACGTGCCTCGACCGCGTTGAACTCCTGCGTGGTCAGCGGTTTTTTCAGTTCTTCTTTGGACCACACGTAGTACACGCCTTCGCCTTCGGGCGAATCGGCGTCGAGCGTGGAGAAGTAACCGCCGCCCGGCGATTGCATTTCGCGCACGACCCACTCCGCGGTTTCGGTCGCGACGCGTTTGAACAGCGTGTCACCGCTCAATAGATACGCGTCGACGTAGAGCGGGAGCAACTGCGCGTTGTCGTAGAGCATTTTTTCGAAATGCGGGATTTCCCAACGCTCGTCCACGGCGTAACGGAAGAAGCCGCCGCCGATGTGGTCGTAAATGCCGCGACGCGCCATCGATGTCAGCGTCGACAGCGCCAT
>JAHFQD010000335.1 GCA_023266455.1 Candidatus Muproteobacteria bacterium | reverse complement strand
GCCCGTAATGGTTTGTACGAACTGGCAATCAAAGAACTCGATCAAGTGCTCGACGGAAATCCCAAGAGCGCCGCGGCGCATAATAATCGCGGCAACATTTACTACACGCAGGGTGAATATGAACGCGCGTTGGAAGCGTATCGCAATGCCGCGCAACTCGATGCGGCGGACGCCGGGATCAAATTGAATCTGGCGCTTTCGTACTATCGGCTGGGTCGCTTTCGCGAGGCGCTCGATAGTTTCAACGAAGCTGTGAAACTCGATCGCGCGATCGAAACGCAATATCAACCGCTGCGCAAGTTGCTCGGTAGTTAAGAGGCCAGTTATGAAAAAACGCACAGGATTCATCATCGCCATGTGGTTGCCGTTCGCCGTCGTCACGGCGGACGATGTTAAACCGGTCGCTCCCGCTCATTCGTCGAACGGACCGGTGGTACAGAAGGTGGGAGACGACAACGCGATCAAACGCTTGTTTGACGAAATGTGGGCCAAGCTGCGTTCTTACGGACCCAAATTGAATACCAGCGCGGTGCATGACAACGCTACCGTGGTCGCGGGCATACGCGGCGCGGAGAGCACTAGCTCGCAGCTCAAGCCGTATTGGAAGGGTGACCGCACCGGCGATCCGGCGTACGCGCAGGAAGTGACTGCATATAATATTGCGCAATCGCTCGCCGAGTCGGGCGAAGTCGTGAAGGCCGCCGCGGCTTTCGAAGAGTTTCTGAAAAACCATCCGAAAAGCGTGTTTACTCCCAACGCGAGGTTTGGCCTTGGTCTTGCATATAGTGCTGCAGATCAAAAGGAAAAAGGCGTGAGTGCGTTTGAAGGTTTGATCCGGGATTTCCCGACTCACCCCTTATCCATGGATGCGAAACGTGTCAACGAAGCATTACAAAAGCCGCAGTAAGATTCATCGTCGCCGGATTTCCGTTGCAGAGACTTCTCGTTTAAGCGATTTCCTGATCGGGCGATTGTTCTCTTACGCGTTGTTGCCGCGCCCGCGGCTCAAATAAGCTGACGATGTTTCCGCTCACCCGCCGGTCGGCGGATGAGCGGCTGGCGATGACATGCCATCGTCGAAGTGAATGAATTGCCAGCGTGTTTTTCTACCTTCCGCTGATGCCTTCGCAAGTATGTATTTATCTCGACGGTCCGCGGTTCTAGATTGCGAACGTGAAATTATTCGCGCCCACAATGCCGCCGACGTTTCTCCGCGACCCGGTTGTGCCGAGCGTCGATCCGCCGAATTCCCAAACGTATGTCCAAGGGTTTGGAAAGATCCCTTCGTATCGCGGCGATATTCCCTCACCGCTGAACGCGATGTGGTACGTGCCGGATAATGTTTCCGAACTATTTAAAATAAATTATCCCGCCAGCGAGATCCGTGGCTGGTTGAAGGAAGCCGCGGCGTACCATGGCGTGCCGCTGGAATTGGCGGCGGTGATATTGCAAATGGAAAACCCCCCGGAGCACGGCACAGTAAGGAAGGTGCTGCAGTTCGGCGAGCGTTCGTTGACGACGTTCCTCGCCATTGTCGACGACCATGCGTTCGACTTGGTGCCGGATAAAATCGGTTCGCTTCACATCGCCGAAGGTACGTCCGGGATCGCTAATATGCGCCGCCAAGTTGTGCGCGATGCCGCGGACTACGTCGAGAAAACGTTAGGCCGTCCTGTGATACCCGACGACGTGCGTTCAAGAGTATTCGGTTGGAATCAAGACACCCGTATTCCCGGCGACGATCTCAAGGCGGATTTTTATTATCTGACGGCGCACTTGCGCCAGTTGATCGATCGCGAGACCGGGACGAAAAATTATTCGGGCACGCTCAGCGTGACGCAGATTCAAAACATCGCGGACCGTTACGTCGGCGAGATCCCCAACTCTTGTGCCTGGCCGGGAAAGCACGCGACGTCGATATTGCAGAACGCCGCTGCGGGGCGTGAGCCGCTTTATTTTTACGAAACCTGACTATCGGGCGTTGGTAATTTTCTCGCGCCACGCTTGCGCGTCGCGCGCTATGCGCGTTTCATCGACCGTCGTTAGGCGACGGTTAGCGAGCAGCCGTTTGCCGTTTACCCAGGTGTCCGTTACTTGATCGCGCGTCGCGCTATAAACGATTTGCGACGCCGGGTCGTAAACGGGTTGGCTCGCGAGCGCCGATAAATCGATCGCCGCGAGATCCGCAGATTTGCCGATCGCGATCGAACCGATGCGGTCGTCGAGGCCGATGGCGCGCGCGCCGTTCAACGTCGCCATGCGTAGCGCCGCGTGCGCCGGCAGCGCGGTCGCATCGCGGGCCGTACCCTTCGCCAGCAGCGCCGCGGTGCGCATCTCGCCCAACATATCGAGATCGTTGTTGCTCGCGGCGCCATCCGTGCCGAGCGCGACGTTCACGCCGGCGCGCCACAATTTATGCACCGGACAAAAACCGCTCGCGAGTTTTAAATTCGATTCCGGACAATGCACCACGTGCGCGTTCAGACTCGCGAGCTGTTCGATTTCGTCGTCCGACAACTGCGTCATGTGTACCGCGAGCATGCGCGGTCCGAGTAAGCCGAGTCTCGCGAGCCGCTCAAGCGGGCGTTGGCCGTTGCGTTCAATTCCTTGTTCGACTTCAAACGCGGTTTCATGAATGTGCATATGGATCGGCCGATCGAGTTCGTCGGCGTACATGCGGATTTTTTCCAACGGCGCGTCCGACACGGTGTAAGGCGCGTGCGGCGCGAAGGCCGTCGTCACCAGCGTGGAATTTTTTATTTGGTCGTGAAATTTCAACCCGCGATGTAAATAGTCGTCGGCGTTTTGCGCGTAGGCGGTCGGAAAGTCGATGACCGTCATGCCGATGACCGCGCGCATCTCGGCCGCTTCCGCGGCTTGCGCCGTGG
>JAHFQD010000334.1 GCA_023266455.1 Candidatus Muproteobacteria bacterium | reverse complement strand
TGACCTGGACGAGGCGCTGGCGTGGGGGCGTAAAGCCGCCGTCGCCTGTCGGGCACCAGTCGAGGTGCGCCCGTTTCACTGACGGAGGGCGCGCACGCTTTCGATCACGCTCCATCTGAGTGCGCTAACTTGCCTAAGCATTAGCACTGTCGGCAATCACTTAACCTTTATTAGCATCGAACAACACGGTTTTTTGTTGTCTATTTTCGTTCGCCAATCTTGGCTATACTTCGGCGCGTTTTTTCCCAGATAAATCAAGGTATACCTCTCATGTCCGATCGTGATTTTTGGAAATTTTTCTCCGGTTTAGTCGCCACGCTGGTATGCGTGACGGTTGTATTGTTCGTGGTCGCCAATGCCATCGGCGCGAAGCCGAAGAAGCCCGAAGCTGCCATGGAAGCCAAAGCGATCGCCGAGCGAATCAAGCCCGTTGGTGAAGTTACAGTGGCTTCCGGCGATGTGATGAATGCGGTGATTTCGACGGCGAACGCCGCCGATAAAGGTAAGTCCATTTATGAATCGACCTGTGTCGCTTGTCACGGTGCCGGTATCGCCGGTGCACCAAAGTTCGGCGACAAGGGCGCATGGGGACCGCGTATCGCCAAGGGTGTAGACGGTCTCTATCAAACCGCGTTAAAGGGCAAAGGCGCGATGCCGGCGAAAGGCGGTAACACTGGACTCAAGGATGAAGACGTGAAAGCGGCGGTCGACTATATCGTCAGCAAATCGAAATAATTTTCGCTTTTAGAAACATACGCAAAAAGCGGCCATTGGCCGCTTTTTGTTTTTATGCAGTGCCGACAACCCCATTATCAAGACGACGGTATTGAACGGCCTCCGATAAATGCGGTTCTTTTATTTTCTTCTGTCCCGCTAAATCGGCGATCGTACGCGCGACCTTCAAAACGCGATGATAGGCGCGAGCGCTTAAGTTAAAACGGGTCAACGTTCGATCCAACCACTGGTGCTCCGCTTCTTCTAACTCGCAAACTTTTTCGATCTCGCCATTACCTAAGTTGCCGTTCGGACAGCCCGAACGAGTCAGCGCGACATCGCGGGCCTTTTCAACCCGCAGGCGTATCGTGCTGGAGGCTTCCACGCCGGAAACCGTGCGCGACAACAATACCTCGCGTGGTACGGCCGGTACCTCGATATGCATATCGATACGATCCAGCAACGGACCCGATACACGCGCGCGATAGGCGCGCACGCGATCCGGCGAACACTGGCAGCGGCCAGAGCTGTCACCGAAATATCCGCAGGGACAAGGATTCATCGCGGCGATGAGCTGGAAACGCGCCGGAAACTCGGCTTGGCGCGCGGCGCGCGACACCGTGATCATGCCGGACTCCAACGGTTCACGTAGCGATTCCAGCACATGTCGATCGAACTCCGGTAATTCGTCGAGGAATAAAACGCCGTTATGCGCGAGCGAGATTTCACCTGGACGCGGATTGCTACTGCCACCGACTAGCGCGACGCTCGACGCCGTGTGGTGCGGTGAACGAAATGATCGACGGCGCCAACTCTCCATCGAAAATCCTTTGGCCAACGACTGCACCGTGGCTGACTCAAGCGCTTCGTTATCCGTCATCGATGGCAATATTCCCGGTAATCGACTCGCCAACATCGTTTTGCCTGAACCAGGCGGACCGACCATTAACAAACTGTGCCCACCGGCAGCGGCGATCTCGAGCGCACGTTTCGCGTGATACTGTCCTCGGACGTCGCTGAGATCCGGTCCATTCATATTGAACGTGTCGGGCTTCGCGATGTGTCGCATCAACGTAGCGCTGCCATTTAAATGCGCGGTGACTTCAAGCAAATGATTCGACGGCAACACCGCTACGTCGCAAGCCAGCGCCGCTTCGTTGGCATTGCTCGCCGGCAGTATCAATGCTCGTCCGCTACGCCGCGCGGCGAGAGCCACGGGTAAAGCGCCACGCACAGGGCGCAACCCACCGGTGAGTGCCAGTTCGCCGACAAATTCATGATCTTTTAATTTTTCGAGTGAAATTTGCCCTGAAGCCGCGAGAATTCCTAAAGCAATAGGAAGATCGAAACGACCGCCTTCTTTTGGAAAATCGGCTGGGGCTAGATTGACCGTGACGCGCCGAGGAGGGAATTCGAAACGCGCGTTTAGTATCGCGCTGCGTACTCGTTCTTTGCTTTCTTTTACTTCGGTATCCGGCAGACCAACGATTGAAAGCGCGGGGAGACCGCCGGTGATGTGCACTTCCACCGTCACTTCCGGCGCATCAAGTCCGAACTGAGCGCGGCTATGAACGACGGCGAGAGACATGATTTGAATTTATTTAAGCTTCGCTTCGAGTTCGGACACTCGCTTTTCCATTTCAACTAATCGTTCGCGGGTGCGCTGTAGTACGGTTTCTTGAACTTCCAACTCTTCACGCGTGACCAAATCGAGACGGTCAAATACACCGGTCAACGCGGCATGCAGATTTTTTTGTACGTCTTGCGGCGTTTGCGGCAATAGTCCTGTGATCGTTTTAATAATATCATCAAGCGCTTTCGGTGTCATGGCGCTGAGCGATTAAATGTCGAGGTTGGAAACGTATAAGGCGTTTTTCTCGATGAACTCACGACGTGGCTCCACTTGGTCGCCCATGAGCGTCGTGAACACCTCTTCGGCGGCGACGGCGTCTTCCATGTTCACCTTAAGCAAGCGGCGAACCGTTGGATCCATCGTGGTTTCCCACAATTGTTCCGGATTCATTTCGCCGAGACCTTTATAACGTTGAATGCTTTGACCGCGGCGCGCTTCGTCCATCAACCAAGTGAACGCTTGTTCGAAGCTCATCACGGTTTGGTTCTTGTCGGCCCGCGTCACAACGGCTTCCGCACCGGTAAATAACTTTTCCAATTTGCT
>JAHFQD010000333.1 GCA_023266455.1 Candidatus Muproteobacteria bacterium | reverse complement strand
CAACGCTTATGTGCCATCGCGACAAGAACGTTTCGGTCAGTTCCCCGAGTTCGCCGGTTTATTGGTGGATCCTGATACCGGCGTGCCATTCGACAACGGCAATATTAGCGCCGCGCTCGAAGAGAGGAATTTGTTCGCCTGGCGTATTTCGTCGCAACCGTTGCATACCGTGCTCACCTTGGCGAACGCGCTGGCATACAAGTACGACACGCGCACCATCAAGATTTACGGCAACGTCGTTAAAGCGACGCATGGGCAAACGATCGGCGAAGTCTTAGGCGACGGTGACGCCGCTGAGACGTTTCAGAAATTCCCGCTGCGTAAGGCGCCGTTAACGTATGTGTCGGCGCCTACGCCGGCCGGCGCCGAAAGCACGCTCAGCATGCGCGTGAATGAAATCGAGTGGCACGAGGCCGACAACATGGCCGCGCTTGGCGCACGCGATCGTCGATTCGTTACCGACACGAACGACAACGACATCGTGACGAATATTTTCGGCAACGGTGAACACGGCGTGCGTTTGCCGACGGGCAAAGCGAATATCAAAGCGACGTATCGTTACGGTATCGGCAAAGCGGGCAACGTCAACGCCTGGCAGATCAGCCAACTTGCGACGCATCCGCTTGGCGTGCAAGGCGTGATCAATCCGTTGCCTGCCACCGGCGGCGCTGATCGTGACACCGCCGATCAAACGCGCCGCAACGCGCCGATCGCGGTGATGGCGCTTGATCGTTTGGTGTCGGTCGCGGATTACGAATCGTTCGCGCGCAATTACGCCGGCATTAGTAAAGCCAGCGCACAGCGTTTAACCGATGGTCGCCGTCAGTTCGTGCATCTCACGATCGCCGGAAAAGACGACATTCCCATCGACCGCAATTCGGATTTGTATCGCAATTTGCGGATCTCGCTTGAACGTTTCGGCGATCCGATGTTGCCGATTACCGTTTGCGTGCGTCGCACCAAATTGTTGGTGCTGTCCGCGAGCGTTCAGTTGTTGCCCGATTACCTGTGGGAAGCCGTCGAACCGGTGTTGCGCGCAGCGGTGCAAGATCGTTTTAGTTTCGACAAACGTGAACTCGGGCAGACAGCGTTTTTGAGCGAAGCGATCGAGGTTATGCAAAATATCGAGGGCGTTTCTTACGTGAACGTCGAGTGTTTCGATTCGGTGGCAGAGAACGTGACCGCCGCGCAATTGGCGACGCTCGCGCAAACGCTGGCGCTGAATAATTTTGTACAAGCGGAAACGGCGCGTATGAGCACGGCGATGGAAGCACTGAAGTCGTCCGATACCTGTCAGCGCGCGCTGCCAGCGGAGTTGGTGTACCTCACGCCGGATGTACCAGAGACGTTGCCGTTGAAACTGATTTAAAAGCCGTTCTTTAATGGAATTAACGCTATGACTGAAAGAGTCGATCGATTGTACGAGTTGATGCCCGCCGTCTACCGCATGCGCGATGCGGATCAGGGCTATCCGCTGCGCGCCTTGCTGCAGGTGATTTCCGAGCAAGTAAACGTCGTCGAGGACGACATCGCGCAGCTTTATGAAAGCTGGTTTATCGAAACTTGCCAGGACTGGGTCGTTCCTTATATCGGCGGTCTCATCGGTTACCAGCCGAGCCTCGACGTCGGTGAACCTGCGAACGAATTGACGACGCGTATTCAAGCGCGCAATCGTTTGTTGTTGCCGCGCCGCGAAGTTGGAAAAACCATGAATTTTCGCTGGCGCAAAGGCACGGTGCGTCTGCTCGAAGAACTGGCGCAAGCCGTGGCCGAATGGCCGGCGCGCGCGGTGGAATTTTATCGTTTGTTGGGTGTGACGCAGAACATTAATTATCTGCATATGGATCGTGGGCGCACGGTCGATCTGCGCGACGGCGATGCGTTGGAGAATATCGACGGTCCCTTCGATGAAACCGCGCACACCGTCGACGTGCGCCGCGTGAACTCTAAACATTTTCCTGGGCGCAGCAATATTCCCGACGTCGGTCTGTTTCTGTGGCGGTTGAAACCCTACACCGTGACGTACGCGCCGGCGTATTGCTATGAAGAAGAATCGCCGAATTGTTATTTGTTCAGCGTCTTGGGCAACGATACCCAATTATTTATGCATCCGAACCCGATCTCGGGCGAGGTGCCGGGCGAACTCAATGTGCCCGCGCCGATTCGACGTCACAGTTTCGAAGCGCAAGAAGTGGAAGAGGCGGCGGACGCGACGTTCTCCGGCGTGCCGTTCTATTACGGAGAAGGGAAGAGTATGCAGATATGGATCGGCACGCCGCCGCAACCGGTGCCGATCGAACAAATCATTCCTGCCGATTTGACGGATTGGATTTATCGGCCGTTACCAAACCAGGTTGCCGTCGATCCTAAATTAGGTCGCATCATGTTTCCGCCCGGTCAGGCACGTAAGCAAAACGTGCGCGTATCGTATTCCTATGGTTTCAGCGCCGACATCGGTGGCGGTGAATACGATCGACCGTTGAGCGAGCCGACCGATTCAGTGATTTATCGCGTCGGTGAAGGCGAGACGTTCACACGCATCAACGATGCGTTGACGCAATGGCAAACCGATCAACCGAAGAACGCTGTCGTCGAAATCACCGATAGCGGCGTATACGTCGAGCCGATCACCATCACACTCGCCGCTAAGCAATCGTTGCAATTACGCGCTGCCAATCGCAAGCGACCGGTGTTGCGAATGTTGAATTGGGAAACATCGCTGCCGGACGATTTAACCGTTTCCGGCGCGGCGGACTCGTGGTTCGTATTGGACGGCATTGTCGTTACTGGTCGCGGCGTGCAGGTCGACGGCGACGTATCGGGCGTCACTATCCGACATTCCACACTCGTTCCCGGTTGGGGCATGGACTGTGATTGCGAGCCGACGCGGCCGATGG
>JAHFQD010000332.1 GCA_023266455.1 Candidatus Muproteobacteria bacterium | reverse complement strand
GCCGATCCGAATGGGCACGTTTGTCTGGCCGAGATGCAACCGCAAGGCCGAGGGCGGCGCGGCAAATCTTGGATTGCTACCCCGTATCAAAACCTGATGTTGTCGATGTCATGGTGCTTCGCTGGCGGACCCGCGACGCTCGCCGGCTTGAGTCTTGCCGCTGGTGTCGCGATCGCGAACGCGCTTGAGCGATTCGGCGTGCGCGACGTCGGTCTCAAGTGGCCGAACGACGTGTTGTGGCGCGAGCGCAAACTCGCGGGACTGTTGATCGACATTCAAGGCGAGGCGAGCGGGCCATGCACGGCGATTCTCGGCGTCGGCGTTAATTGTCGTATCGCCGCCGCGGAGGCAGAGCGCATCGATCAGGCTTGGACCGATATTCATACGATTACCAACGCCACGCCCGATCGAAATCGTTTGGCGGCGTTCCTGATCGACGAGTTGCATAAAATGTTCGTCGATTTCGAACGCACCGGTTTGAGCGGATTTCGCGACGAATGGCGACGACGCCACGTCCACGCAGGGAAACGCGTCCGCGTCTGGCAAGGTGAAATGGTCTACGACGGCGTCGCCGAAGATATCGACGACAATGGCGCGCTGTGGATTAGCGACGGTCAAGGGCAACGCAAACTATTCCATTCCGGCGACGTTAGCCTGCGGCCGACGTCATGACGCGTCTCTTCGTCGATCTCGGCAACTCGCGTTTGAAATGGGCACGCGATCCACAGCCTTGGCAGCCGCAAGCGGTGTTGCATCGCGATCGCGACATTGCTTCTCTATTAGACGAAATCTGGCGTTCGCTGCCGCCGCCGCAATCAGTGGCGCTGGTCAGCGTTGCGGCCGAATCGATCCGCCAAACGCTTGAGCGTTGGATACGCGAGCGTTGGCATTGCTCGATTCAATCGTTTAGTTCGCAGCGCGAACAAGGCGGCGTCGTGAACAGTTATCGAGATCCCGCCACGCTCGGGGCCGATCGCTGGGCGGCGCTGCTCGGCGCGCGCACGCTGACGAAGCACGCGTGCATCGTGATCGATTGCGGCACCGCTGTGACCGTCGACGTGTTGTCGTCGGCCGGCGTGTTTGAAGGCGGTGTGATTTTCCCTGGTCTATGGTTGCTGCGGGAAAGCTTGGGGTCTGGTACCGCTGCGGTCGGCACGAACGTCGGCGACAACTCAAGCTGCCTCGCGCGCGCCACCGCCGCCGGCGTCGCCGCCGGCACGTTGATGGGACTCGCCGGCGCGATCGAACGCATCGTGCGCGAACAGGAAAAAATTTTAGGAGAAGCGCCCGAACTGATCGTCACCGGTGGCGACGCGACATTGCTCATTCCGCGTCTCGGCCATACGGCGCGCGAAGTGCCGGATCTCGTTTTGAAAGGTCTCGCGAGTAGCGTATGACGGGACGAACCACGCGCAGCGCGTATTCTTCATGAGACGCTGGATCTTCGCCGCGTTATTGCTTGCCAACCTCGGTATGCTTATGTGGGGCGCGCAATATGTCGAAACGGAGCGTCAACAACCGCAAACGGCGGCTGATCCGGTCAACCCCGAGAAGATGCGATTGCTGCGCGACATTCCGCCGAAGGGTGGCCGCAAACCGGACAGCGCGGAGACTGCCGCTAAATTACCAGCATCGTTGACCACCGGTTCCGCGCCGGTGTGTTATCGCCTCGGCCCGTTGATCGATGTCGTGCAAATTCAAAAACTCGAACAATTACTGTCCGGGCAATCCATTCCTCACACGCGGCGCGAAGAGGGTATGCGCACGGTTAGTGGCTATCGCGTATACCTACCGCCGTTCCCGTCGAAAGAAGAAGCCGAACGCACACGCCGCGACTTATCGCGTCTCGGTTTTAAAGACCATGCCGTCATCCACGGCGAAGGGTTGGACAACGCGGTTTCGCTCGGATTGTTTTCGGTGGAGGCCAACGCCAAGAATCGCGTCAGCCAACTGGCGCAAAAAGGCGTCGACGCTAAAATGGAATCCTTTGAACAAACGCTGCCGGCGTATTCCTGGGACCTCGGTCCAATCGATTCCCCCGAGGCCCGCACGCGCTTCACCGCTATACTGGAAGGAGTTTCCAGCGTGGAAATTCGCGATTTACCGTGCCCAACAACGCCCGCCGCCACACGCCCGGTAACCGAACCCGCGCCACGGCACTGAAAAGCCCCGACAAGGTATAATCGGTTTCTTCTTTAGCCCGCATAGCTCAGTTGGTAGAGCACCTGATTTGTAATCAGGCGGTCGGGGGTTCAAATCCCTCTGCGGGCTCCATATACATCAAGCACTTACCGCTTTGTGGCGCTTTTTGAAATCGGGGTTGTGGCATTTTTGTGCCACTTACCCGACTGCTTGGAGTATCGGTCGCTGGGTCATAACGATCTTCTCCAAGCATGCCTTCAGGTTCTTTAGCTCCGGCGATGAATAATGCTGAGTAACGTTCCTTGGAATGTGATGAAGCAAATCTTGGATATCGCGCTCTTCCACACCGACGTCACGCAATCGTTTAGCGAAAGTGTGTCGTAGGTTATGAACGCCTTTTAAGTACTGCTTGCCACTAGGCAGCTTGGCGTCGTGCCATGCAGTTGTCTATGAATTATTCGTCATCTGGTACATCTTTCCGAAGACGAGTTCTTCGTCATAACCTCGCATGGACTCCACAATCTGTCGCGCTATTCGATTCAAGATAAGCGTCATCGATTTGCCGTTCTTCATGAATTCGCCAGGAATTTCGAAGACCGTTTCACCTAATACAACATTGTGTGTCTTGACGTTCCCTGGAATGCACCCGGCTCCGTTGACACCACCTTAAGCTGAGTTCATGGATTGTTCAAACTCCATGGGGCTCAGATACCCCAATGTCGAATGCCGCCTTTTCGGATTGTAGAACCGCTCGAT
>JAHFQD010000050.1 GCA_023266455.1 Candidatus Muproteobacteria bacterium | reverse complement strand
GTCGGCGATAAAATTCAGACGATCACCGACGACGCCTTCGAAACGCTGCGGCGACTGCGCACCGAACGCGAACGCTTCGACGTCGTGGTGCTCGATCCGCCGGCATTCATCAAACGTAAGAAAGATATTAAAGAAGGCACCGAAGCGTATCGGCGCATCAACCAAATGGCGATGCAGGTGCTGTCCAAGGACGGCATCCTGGTGTCGTGCTCGTGTTCGTATCACATGCAACGCGACAGTTTGCGCGACGCGATGCTAACGGCGAGCCGCCACATCGATCGGTTCATGCAGATCATCGAGGAAGGTCACCAAGGACCGGATCATCCGGTGCATCCGGCGATTCAAGAGACAGCGTATTTGAAGGCGTTTTTCGCACGACTGCTGCCCGCTTAAACCTAGCGTCCCTTCTCGCGCGGAGAAGGGACGCCTTATTGAAATTGTCACTCGATCTCTTTCACTACGTGTGCGATCTCTTTCACGCGCGTTGCTTCCGCCGCGCGATTGCCTTCGAAGTGCGCCAGCAATTCATACACGCACGGCACCACGAACAACGTCAGCATCGTCGACACTAAGACGCCGCCGATCACCGCGAGCGCCATCGGCACGCGGCTTTCGGCACCCGGGCCGACGGCGAATGCCAGCGGCAACGCGCCGGCGATGGTGGCGAACGAGGTCATCAAGATCGGCCGCAAACGAATCGGACAGGCGTGCAGTAACGCGGCACGCACCGATTTCTCGCCGGCGTCGCGCACTTGGTTGGTGAAGTCGACCAGCAAGATCGAATTTTTCTTGACGATACCCATCAGCAAGATCAAACCGATGAAACTGAAAATATTGAGCGACTGTCCGAACAACAGCAACGTCAATAACGCGCCCGATACGCTGAACGGCAATGCCATCAGCACCGTCACCGGATGGATAAAGCTGTTGAACTGAGACGCCAGAATCATGTACGACACCAGCAAGCCCAGCAGCAACGCGAACCATAAATCGTTGAACGATTCGCGAAACGATTGCGAGCCTCCGACGAACAAGACTTGATAATCCTTGGGCAACACCTGAGCTGCGATTTCGTTCACCGCCTGCAGCGCTTTATCCTGCGACGCGCCGACTTTCACGTTGGCCCAAATTTTAATCGCGCGCGCGCGGTTATAACGATTGATCTGCGCCAAACTGGCTTTCTCGCGCAACTGCACCACTTCCGACAAAGGAATCAATTCGCCACGATTGTTGCGTACGAATAAACGCTTTATTTGTTCGGCGCGATCGCGCTCCTGCTCCTGCAAACGCACGCGAACGTCGTAACGGTGCCCGCCGGAAGAATACTGCCCCGCCACGACGCCGCCGACGGTGGCGTTGATGGTTTGCGAAATAGCGTTGATCGACACTCCGCGCGCCGCGGCCTTGGCGCGATCGGGGATGATTTGAATTTCCGGTTTGCCTTCCTTGTAATCAGTATTGATGTCGGTCATCAAACCAGCGGCGTTCATCTTGTCCATGATCGTCTTCGAATAGCCCGCAAGCTTCTCCCAATCCCGCCCCTGCACCGAGAACTCGATCGGAAACCCGATGGAGGCGCCGAAACCACGCAGCGAGAGATCCTGAATCGACGCTTTCACGTCCGGAATTTTTTGTAGCGCTTTGCGCGTGATCGCGGCCAACTCCTGCTGCGACGGCTCATGCTGCAATTCCGGATCAATACCGCGCTCGCCGCGCGGTTTCATGGAGACGAAAATGACGCCGGTGTTCACCTGACCGCCGCCGAAACCACCGACGGCGCTATAAACCCGCGCTACTTCCGGACGCACCTGGAAAAATTTCTCCACCATCATGAATTTTTCATTGGTGTATTCCAGCGATGAATCGACCGGTGTCTGCAAACGCACCAAGATCGTGCCCTGATCCTGCGCCGGCATAAATTCTTTGTTGACGTACTTTACCGACATGATGGACGCGCTGAAGAAAAGCAGCGATCCAAAAATCACGATCCACGGATGCCGCAACGATACACCCAACAACTTGTTATACAGATTGGCCAAACCATGAAACGCTGTATCGGCCAGACGGCCGATACGACTGGCGCGCGAACCCGCTTGCACGAACTGCGAGGAACGCATCGGCGTCAGCGTCAGCGCCTCCAGCAGCGACAACAGCACCGCCACTGTCATCGTCACGCCGAATTGAAAAAAGAATTTGCCGATGGTGCCGCGCATGAACGCGACCGGCAAAAAGATCGCGACAACTGCCAGCGTCGCCGCCATAGCGGCGAAGGTTACTTCGCGCGTGCCCTTGAGCGCAGCCTGCACGCGGTTCTCACCCTTCTCGCGGTGGCGCACGATGTTCTCGAGCACCATGATGGCGTCGTCCACGACGATACCGATAGCGAGACTCAAGCCGAGCAAGGTGAACGTATTCAGCGTAAAACCGAAGAAATACAGCACAATGAACGTGCCGATGATCGAAGTCGGAATCGCGAGCAAGATGTTGAACGTCGCCGACCAGCTGCCGAGAAACAGCCAACAGACGAGCGACGTCACCAGCGCCGACAAGATCAAGGTAAATTTAAATTCGCCGACTGAGTCTTCAATGAACTTGGTACTGTCGAAATTGACGCCGAGCTTCATCCCTTCCGGCAGTTGCGGAACGAGTTCGTTCATGCGCCGCTTAACGGCGTGCGCGACTTCCACCGCGTTGGTGCCGCGCTGTTTGCGAATACCGAGCCCAACCGACGGCGAACCGTTGGCGCGCGAGAGTCGGCGCACGTCCGCCAAACCTTCTTCGGTTTTCGCGACCTGATTGAGATTGATACGCGTGTAGATCGGTTGACCGCCGCGCTGATTGATCGTCAGGTTGGCGAACTCTTCCGGTGTCTTGGCCTCGCCGAGCGTGCGCACGTCGTATTCTTTCGGGCCGCTAGAGATTTGTCCCGCGGGCAGCTCCGAGTGCTCGCTTTGAATCGTGTTGATCACGTCGGTGACGGCGAGATCGTATTTAGCGAGATCGCGCGCCGACACCCACACGCGCAAATTGGGGTCGACATAACCGCCGAGCAGAATTTCACCGACGCCGCTGACAGAGGAGAATTTATCTTTCAGCTCGTCTTTTACGAAGCGCATGATCTCCATCCGATCATGGCGATCGCTGCTCAACGTAAGCCACATGATCGGCTGATCTTCCGGATTGGTCTTGCTGATAACGGGCGGATCGATGTCCCTCGGTAGATTCCGCTGCGCGCCCGCGACCTTGTTCTGCACGTCCTGCAACGCCTGCGAAATATCGCGATTGAGTTCGAATTCGATCGTAATCGAAGCGTTGGCGTAGCTCGCCGACGACGCGACGCTGCGCACGCCTTCCACCGTCATGACGGTATCTTCGATCACGTCGACGACGTTGGTTTCGATGATCTCCGGCGCAGCACCGGGGTAACTCACGTTAATCGACACCACCGGGAAATCGACGTCGGGCAATTGACTGATGCCCATGCGCGAGCTGCCGAGCAACCCGAAAATGATCAGCGCCGCCATTAACATCCACGAAAACACCGGCCGGCGAACGGCTATCTCTGGGAGACTCATAGCGTGGGACCTTCAATGTTAGGACGCAGTGAAACTGCCGCTAGCAAGCGCTGATAGTTCAGCTTCGCGCTATAACGCGCACGATCCAACGCGCGCAGATTTTCCAAATACGTCGTCAGCGCCTGCAGCACGTCGAGATTGGTAACGAGACCGAGACGATAGTCGCGCTGCTGGGCTTCGTAATTCTTACGCGCGCCGTCGGTGGCTTTCTCCAACGCGTCTAACTGTGTTTGATCGAACAACACGTTCTGATACGCCGAACGCACTTCCTGCTCCGCCTGTCGCCGCACCTGGCTCACGCTCAGCTCCGCCTGCGTCTGTTGCGACAGCGCTTCGCGGATTTTCGATTGGAGTTGCCCGCCGGTATACAGCGGCACTGTCAGCGCCACTTGCACGTCCCAGTCGACGTCTTTTAACGAACCCGTGCGTTCGAGATAACGATTGGCGTTGAGATCGAGCGACGGCATACGTGCGCCGCGCGCGACTTCGACGTTTTCCTTGGCCGCCGTCAGGCGCTGTTGCGAAGCGCTGACGTCCGCGCGCCTATCGAGCCGCGTCAGATATTCGTCGAGCGGATCGAGCTTGGCCGGCGGCGTTTCGGTGTCACGCAACGTCGTTGCCGCATCAAGGCCGCTCAAGAACGCGAACGCCTCGCGCGCTACCGCGAGCTGCGCGCGCAATTGCTCCGCTTGTGCGCGCAGCGTGCCGATCGTGCTCTGCACTGTCAGCACCTCGCCGACGCGCGAACGACCGATACGCACGCGGCCATTCAACTCTTTCTCGCGTTCGAGGTTCTGACGAACTTCTTCGTCGAGATTCTGTAGGTCGCGCTCGATAGACAGAATATTGAAAAAATTCTGCGCCACGTCTTTGAATAACTGCACTTGCGCCTGCCGATAATCCAAGGTCTGCGCTTCGCGCTGTGCCTGCGATTGGCGCAGCCCGGCGAACTCGCGAAAGCCGCGGAACAACGGCTGCGTCGCCATGATCTTCGCCAACGGTTGGCGATTAGGATTCGATGCGGTGGACGAGGAACCCGAAGCCGTCGGCTCCAACCAGGTATAAGACGCCACGCCGTTCACCGTCGGTCGCAACGCCGAGTTCGCTTGGTTGTAGCGCTCCTCGGCCTGATGAATCAGTTCGACTTGCGTAGCCACCACTTCGCTGCGCTTCAACGCCGCGTCGAAATAATCGTTCAACGTCAGCGCGTCGGCCGCGGCGGCAACCGCCGCCGAGACAGCGACACCGCCCATGAATACAGACCTCCGCAAAATTCGCCAAACCAAACTAGACATCGCTAAAGAGCTCCTTCATGACAGCTAACCCATTCGCCAACGCCGCTTTTTTCGACCGGTCCAGCGTCGCGATGCGTTGTGCGAGTTTTTTTTCCACGGCGTTGAGCAATCGACTGTATTCCGCTTTTCCCTTGGCGCTCAAGGTCAATTGAACCTGACGCCGATCCGACAAACTCGGCGTGCGCACCAATAAATCGCGACGCGCCAAGAAATCGACCATGCGCGACATGGCCGGCAAACTGACGCCCTGCCAATCGGCGAGTTGTTTATTGGTGCATGAATGCCGCGACACGAAACGCAGCACGCGGAACTGTTGAATGGTGAGCGTCGAACCTTTCATGCCACGCACGGTGGCACGGATCGAACGCATGATCGGCGGGATCGCTTCGAATAATTTTTTGCCGAGATCGAGATCGTTGCGCATCGAAGCCGGTGGGTAGGTCACCCGAAATTTGTTTTATTATGCAATAGTAAACTATGTTAACTAATTCCTTGCAACCGTCGTGCCCAGGGGACAGAACTAACCGGCGACGGTTTCCGGCAACGCTTTTATTTCAACGCCTTCTCGCTCCAAATCGCCTCGTAGCCGGCGCGCGAATTCGAGCGCATGGGGATGATCGCCGTGCAGGCAAACCGTATCGGCCCGCAGCGCCACGTCCGCGCCTTGCACGGAACGCACACGACCTTCCCGGACCAGCTTTTTCACCTGTGCGACCGCCATGGCTTCATCTTCGATCAGGGCATCGGCTTGGGTGCGCGGGGTCAGCGTGCCGTCGTTTTGATAAGTGCGATCGGCGAACACTTCATGCGCGGCGCGTAAGCCGGCGCGTTCCGCGGCCTTGATCATTTCGCTGTTAGCAAGTCCAACGAAAATCAGCGTGCGATCGAAATCGCGTACCGCATCGGCGAGGGCATCGGCGAGACGGCGATCGGTCACCGCCATGTTGTAAAGCGCGCCATGCGGCTTGACGTGGCGCACGCGTCCGCCGAGCGCCTTGGCGAAGGCCGCCAGCGCGCCGATTTGATAAAGCGTGATGTCGTAGGCTTCGCGCGGGTTCAATGCCATCGCGCGCCGACCGAACCCTTCCCGATCCGGCAAGCCGGGATGCGCGCCGATGGCGACACCCTTGGCGATGGCGGCCTCGACGGTGCGACGCATAACCGTCGGATCGCCGGCGTGAAAACCGCACGCGATGTTGGCGGACGTCACGTAATCGAGAATCGCGACGTCCTTACTCATCTGTTCCGCGTCGACGCCTTCGCCTATGTCGCAATTTAAATCGATACGCAACGTCACACACCGCTCCACGCCACCACCGACTTGATGAGATCTTGCAGCGCTTGCTCGCGCGCTAAATAAAGTTTTTGCGACTCGTCGAGCGCGATGGGGTGAAACCGCAAACGCTGACGCGGACTCATCTGCGCCAGCAACGGCAAATCGACGCTCGCGACGTGGGCAATCTTCGGATAACCGCCGGTAGTTTGACGATCGGCCATGAGCACGATCGGATTTCCGTCCGGTGGCACTTGCACTGTGCCGAACCCGACCGCTTCCGACAACATTTCGAGCGGCTGTCGTAATTTCAACGTCACGCCTTCGATGCGATAGCCCATGCGATCCGATTGCGTACCGATCGTGAAATCGTCGCTGATGAACGCCGTCTGCGATTTCTCGACGAACGCGCGCCACTGCTCGCCGCGAACGATACGCACCGTTTCGAGCGCGTCGTTCGCCGACGATGAGACGAACGCTTGCGGCGCGGCGGCGAACGTTGGTTTAGCGCGATCAAGCCGTTGTGTCAGCGCGGGATAACATCCTTCGGCGTCGCCGTTACCGATATGTATTTCGTCGCCCGCGCGCAGCGCGCGGCCGTTGAGCCCGCCGAAAACGCCGCGCAAATATGTACTGCGACTATGCATTGTCGGTTTGACGTCGAAGCCACCATGCACCGCGAGGTAGACACGGAATCCGGATTGACGCGCGCCGAACTCCAGTTGGCTACCGGCATTGACCAACACCGGTCGTCCCTGCGGCACCGGCTCGCCGCCGATGCGCGGCGATAAATCGCCGCCGCAAATGGCGATCAAAGTGATCTCATTGAATATCAAACTCGGACCGACAGCCGTAATCTCGAGCGTGGCTTCATCTTGGCGATTGCCCACGAGCGCGTTCGCAGCGCGATGTGACCAATCGTCCATGGCGCCGCCGACGACCACGCCGAATCGCTGATAACCGATTCGACCGCGGTCTTGCAGCGTGGTGAGCATTCCCGGTTTGACGACGCGCACGCTCACGGTTTACTGCCTCTGCATCGCTTGAAATTGTTCGAACGAGATCGGCACAAAACGTACCTTGTCGCCGGGCTGCAGCAAGCACGGCGGCTCCGCTTGCGGCTGGAACAATGTTACGGGCGTGCGCCCGATGAGATTCCAACCACCCGGCGATTCCATGGGATAGATCGCCGCTTGCTCGCCCGCGATCGCGACGCTGCCCGCGGGAACCGTCGTGCGCGGCGTTTTGCGCCGCGGCATGTTCAATCGCTTGTCGAGACCGCCGATATACGGAAACCCTGGAAGAAATCCGAGCATATAAACGGTGTAGACCGGCGAAGAATGTAGTTGCACCACTTCCTCTTCGGCCAACCCACATTTTTGCGCGACTTCGATTAAGTCCGGTCCCTGATCGCCACCGTAGTACACCGGCACTTCAACCACGCGCGCGACCGCGCTGGCGGTCTCGATGCCTTGCGTCAACACCGCTTCGAGTTGGCGTTGCAGTCGTTGCCATGGCAAGACGTCGCCGAGAAAACTTTCAGGGTGATAATGCACGGCGACGGTCGTGTAGGTTGGCACAACGTCGTACACGCCGGGAATTGGATGACTTAATAAGTGTTCCGCGAATGCACGCGTGATCTGATTGATCTGCGAATCGACACGCTGACCAAACTCGACAATGAGGCAACAATCTCCCATCGGTCGGAAACGCCAGGGTGCATCGGTTTTTGATTTAGCCACGCTTCCTTGAATAAAGAGTCCACCATGCGGGACGACCTTTAAACTATAGCTAGCGGCGCCGGAAAATAAAAAAGCGGACCGATGACTCGATCCGCTTGAAAGTGCGCGCAAATTAGGGGTACAGAGATTACGCGCGGTACTGCTCATGAAACAGGAGCAAAGCTAAAAATTCAGTATAGGGCGATAAACGCGGTTTACCGCCCCTTCTTTCGTATAGCGCTCGCGCCGTTTAATTCGCCATCACCGTGCGGCCCTGGGCCCACGCTCGCAACGCCGCCACCTTCTCGGCCATAACGACGGATAGCGGACGCGAGCGCCTACCGACTTATCCGTCGATCACAGACGCCGCGCGACTTTCCGAAATCGTTTTCTCCACGATCCCCGACGAACCGAGAATCGCGCGCGCGCAGCGATCTGCTTCGCGAAACGCGTTGAAGCGGCTCTTCGGCGACGGGACATAGTGATTGAAGTATTTCGTCCCTTCCGTCAGCGGTCCGAGAACCCAAAGACGTGGTTCGACGTCGCCGCTGGCGGCGATGGGATGACCGTCGCGATTAACATTGACGCCGCTTCCACCCGCGCCCGCGCGCACGCGGCCAGCGGCGTGCAGGCGACTTAGCAACGGCGAGGCACTGCGGTCGACGCCCGGCTGTTCCAGATAACCCAGCACCATCGCATCCACCTCGCAGGCGAACGGCGTTTGCAGCTGTGTCGACGCTACGCGCCACCGACCTATCGTCGCGTCGTACGACACGCGCGGCGATGGACCGAACGGCATCCGCACTACCCCGGCTTCGATCAACGCCAACATCTCTTCGCCACGACGCAGTGGCGGACCAACTACGGCGCGCGTGATTAACGACGCGATGCGGCGCCGAAAATCCGTCGCCGACGCGGCCGACAAACCACCGAAGTCGATCGCCAATCGCAAGTTGTCGCGCAACACGCGAAACAGTTCGAGAGAGAACTTAAGCGGGCTGCGCTCTTCGCCTTTCGCCGATTCGGCAACGTCTTGTCCTAACACGCGGTAAACGGTTTGCTGATAGCGCGCGGAATTTTCCGCCTGCGCGATTTCCGGCACGAACACCTGTGCATCGGGGTCGAATCGTCCGTAATGCACCGCCAACGCATTAAACAATTTATCGAGCGCACCTTGGCGCCACGCATCGACCATGTCGACGCGCCGTCGTTCCGCGCTCGCCGCTCCGTCCGCCATGGCGACATGCGTCAAGTAATACGCGACTTTCATCTCCGTTCGCAGCAACGGCCAAAGGTCGTGCATAAAATCGATACCGCCGCGCGGTAACGCGGCAACGGCGTCGGCGGTGAATGCCACGGGACGATAGCTGTCGGTGGCGTCCATACTCACCGCCGGGCGGCAACAAAACGGCAAACCGTTACGCGAGAACATCAAGATGCGCGGTTCGCGACCGCTGGGCAGATAACGCCGGCGTCCTACTTGCGCGTCGAATTG
>JAHFQD010000331.1 GCA_023266455.1 Candidatus Muproteobacteria bacterium | reverse complement strand
CGAGCCCGCCCCCCGCCGGCAAGCGTTTTTTAAGCGTTACTTCAACCCCTTTCGAGGAATGCGTCGAATCTTTCAATAATTTCGCCGCCCGCAAACTTAAGTCCGTTTCCGTGGACACGCCTGGCAAATCGATGATGCGCGTCACGCGGCCGTCGTCGGTGACACGGAACGACAATTCGTCGCCGTAATCCAGAAACTGAAACGCGGTTTGAAGCAGGTGATAACCATCGGCACGTCGGCCGATGACATGCAGAAAGAGATTGATCTTCGCGGGTGCCGACCAAAAGCGCATGAGCGATGAGCGCCGAGAGAAGCGCGCAGTATACCGGTTATGATTTCGCTTTCGCGAATATCCACTTCTCGACGATGAGACGAATCTCGATCATCTTCTCGGACCCGTCGTCGATTGAGGAACGTTTAGCGAAGACTCTGTTCGGCAACTCATAGCCGTCATAGTCGGCGTACTCGATAAAACGAATGTCCCATCCCTGCTGCTGCATCGTTTTTAAACGGCCCCATTCGTCGAGTTCGATTTTCGCCGCCGCACCGGGTGCTGGTAACCCGAGTACCCAGAAATTCATTCCCTCGATCGGCATCTCCAAGCCGGTACGACGGCGCAACAAACGCTGCATAGAAGAATCGCGATAAACCTTATCGTCCGCATCGCGCAATTCGGCGCCATTTTCATTTTGAATGAGTCGCACGCGTCCGCCGCCGAGCGGGCCTGATAAATCGATGCGGTGCCGTCCGGCTTCGCGCAGCCACTGGAGCGAAATATGGAAACCTTCATCGCCGGTGCGCAGCGCCACGCGGCCGCGCAAATCCCAATCGGTCACGCGCGCGAGTACGGTTTGACGCTCGCGCCAGGCCGCGTCGACGTCGGCCACCGGCGGTCGCGACGGCGTCGCCGCGCAACCGGCCAGCAACGCTGCCAAGATAAAGAGAAATAAACGCACTCGTGGATTGTTTTAGATGCCCGGCGAGAAATCAATGACAACGCGCCGGAGAGATCCGCGAATGGATCTCTCCGGCGCTGAGGTGATATCGATTAGGGCTTGAACTTCTTGATGACACCGAGCAGCGCTTCGCTGTCCGGCGCGACGCGTAAAGCGCGGGTCCACACCGATTCCGCTTCGTTCTGTTGGCCCGAGATCCACAGCACTTCGCCGAGATGCGCAGCGATTTCAGCATCGTTGCGGATTTCCAACGCGCGCTTGAGGTTTTTGATCGCTTCCATGTGATTGCCGAGACGGTATTGAACCCAACCGTAGCTGTCCAAAATAAACGGGTCTTCCGGCTTAATCGCCACGGCTTGCTGCAGCAAATCCACCGCCTCTTGATAACGCGCGGTGCGATCGGCAAGGGTGTAACCCAACGCGTTTAAGGCATTGGCGTTTTTCGGATCGCTTTTCAGGATTGAGCGCAGATCTTTCTAGGTGATGTCGAGCATGTCGAGTTTTTCCGCGATCAACGCGCGTGCGTAGAGCAAATCTTTATCGCCTGGAACCGCGACGATGGCTTCGTTCAACACGCCGAGCGCTTCGCGATGGCGCTTTGCGTCTCGCAGAATTTGTTCTTCAACGAGGGCGCGTTGTACGCGTTGTAAGTCGTTCTCCGGCTGAATCGATTGCAGATGACGGCGCGCGGCGTCGATGTCGCCTTGCTTAGACAACACGACCGCCATATGGGTCTGCGCTTCGAAGTAACTGTCGCCATCGTCGATTTCTTTGTACCAGCGTTTGGCGTCTTCGTAATTCTTTTCCTGCTCCGCGATCTGGCCAAGATAAAGCCGAGCTTGATCGTTGTCCGGTCGCAACTCGACGGTGCGCTCGAGATAGCGGCGCGCATCGGTGAGTAGATTGTTTTGCAGCGCCAGCAAACCGGCGGCATACGTGGCATCGGCGTCGTCCGGCGTGTCAGAGAGCAAGCGTTTAAATTGCGCGAATGCTTTGTCCCATTGCTTCTGATCGATTAAGAATCGCGCGTAGTTCAAACGCACACTCGCCGACTTCGGATATTTGTCGAGAAACGACTGGTAGAACTTATGCGCGGTCGCCGCGTCTTTCTGCGAAATCAGTACGCGCACACGGAACACTGCAGCGTCTTCCCAATCCGGGCGCAACCGCAACGCGGTCTCCGCCGAAACACCCGCTTCGTTCAGATCGCCCGCGCGCACCGCCAAATGTGCGGCGTACAAATGAGCAGCCGCGGACTCTGGATTCAATTTAACCAGCGTGTGCATGATTTCCGCCGTCGTCGCGCGGCTGCTCTGTCGTCCGAGTACGGTAGCGGCACGTAAGTAACCTTGATCCAAGCGACCGCGCGCGTCTTCCAACGCCAACAACTGCTCCAGTTGCGATTGCGCTTCCGCGACTTTGCCCAGTTCGAGCAATACCGTCGCTAGCGCTTCATGCGCTTCGACGTCTTTCGGACGCAATTCCACCCACAAGGTCGCGGAACGCAGCGCGTCTTCAAAACGGCGAGAGTAGAACGCGGCCAACGTCGCGCGTTCGGCTACGCGCGGGTCGCGCGTGCGCTGGGCCACGCCGCCGAGCAATTCGGCGGTGGTGCCGACTTGCCCGCGTTGCGCCGCCATTTCGCCGACCAGCAGATCGTAGAGAACGTCCCGGGTCAGGGTGATCTTGGGTAGCTCTTCGCGCAGCTCTTCCGCTGCCGCGACGGGTTTATTCGCAATCGGCGCCGTCGTCGTATCCGACGAGCCAATCGTTGAAGTGGTACCGCATCCTGTCAGCCAGAGAAGGGTAGAGATGGTCGAAAAACGTACAAAATTGCTCATATCATCCTCCGCTCGGATTCCGCTCCGGGCGCTTTGAAAAAATCGCTGGTAAGTGGGAACAACGTCGATTTTTGGTACAAACTCTGATGCACCCCGATATGTCCGTTT
>JAHFQD010000049.1 GCA_023266455.1 Candidatus Muproteobacteria bacterium | reverse complement strand
GCCAAGCGTATCGACCAACAGAATCCACGCTATGCCCGCGCCGGTGCCTTGATGTAAGCGCGTCAACAGCGCGAAGAAATTCGGATCTTGTTGGCGCACGGACACGTAGCGATTGCCGACCCAATACTCGACGTTGATGCTGTGTTGCGGATTAACGAAGTTGAACTGCCAGCGCTCGGGTTGGCGGATGTTCTCGTCGCCCCACGGCGCGGTTTTCGCTGGCTCTTTGCGCGCGCGTGTCGGCGGCGTATCGAGCTTCAATTTTTCTTGCAGATAACGTCCGAGTTCTTCCGGATTGTTCGGCAATGGATCCGACAGCGCGACTTGGAATTGCGTCTCGGTATTCTTCGCCGCTGGAATTTTCAACACCGCGCGGTGATTCAACAAAATGCCGGTGAAGCCGAACAACAAACCCAACACGGCGCCCCACAATCCGAACCAGGCGTGCGTGCGGCGTAGCCATTTGAGGAAACCGGGGCGATGCCAAGCGCGCGGAACGAATAGATGCCCGCGTTCGCGCGCTGCGGTGGAAGGACGTCGTGTCATGTCGTGGCCCACATTCGCAGTAAATTATGGTAGCAACCGGTTAATTGCGTGCGCGCGTTTTCATCGCCGCCGGTGGCGTTCAAGCGTTGGATCGACATATCGAGATCGAACAACAACGCGCGCTGCGCGTCGTCGCGCACCATGCTTTGAATCCAGAAGAACGACGCCACGCGTGCTCCGCGCGTTATCGGATTGACGCGGTGCAGGCTGGTCGCGGGATACAGCACCATGTCGCCTGCCGGTAACTTGACTGCGTGCGTGCCATAGGTGTCTTCCACGACCAACTCGCCGCCGTCGTACTCGCTCGGTTCGGCGATGAACAGCGTTGCCGAAATGTCGGTGCGGATTTTCATGCTGCCGCCCGGTAACAACCGCACCGCGTTGTCGACGTGATTGCCGAAGCGCTGTCCGCCTTCATAACGGTTAAACATCGGTGGATAGACCTGCGCCGGCAAGGTGGCGCTGATGAACAGCGGATTGCGTTCGAGCGCCGATAAAATCAAATCGCCCAATTCGCGCGCCAGTGGTGTTTCCTCGGCGATTTGAGCGTTGTCCTTTACGCGCGCGCCTTGGTAGCCGGCGGTGACGCGACCATCGACCCAGGCGTCGCCGGCCGCATCGAGCCGCGCGCGTACGAGACGTAGTTGCTCGGCGCTCAGTACTTTTGGAATTTGCAATAACATGAGCGCCGATCCGTGATTTTAGAACTTATACGTCGCCGTCATGAGCGCGGTACGGCCAGCGCTCGGTACAGCACGTCCGCCATCGGAAGGAATCGCGGCGACGAAATCGCGTCGATCGGTCAAATTGAGCAGATTGAGCCGCAAGTCGTATTTCGGTCGATGGTAAGCGACCGTTGCGTCCCAATGCATATAGTCTCCGACCGATACGACATTGGTATTGCTGGCATAGCGATTGGACATATAGGTGACGCCGCCGCCGGTTTCCCATTGACCGCTAAGGTTGTAGGTCGTCCATAACATGGCGCTGTTGCGCGGTGTATTGGCGGGCACTTTGCCTTGCGTACCGTCGAGCGTGGAAGCTTGAACGATCTCGGCATCGAGGTAGGTGTAACCAGCAACCACTTGCCATTTCGACGTGAGGCGCCCGGTCGCACCAAGTTCGATACCGTTGACGCGCACATCGCCATCGATGGTGTACACCCCTGTCGAAACTTGCGAACGCGCATTGGTTTTTTCGATTTGGAATAACGCCGAGGTCAGCGACAAACCACCGCCGAGCACGTCCCATTTACCGCCGATTTCGTAAGAGCGATTTTTTTCCGGATCGAGATTTTGCTGACCCGTGGTCAACGTGAGTTGCTCCAGCGAAGGATTGAACGAGGTGCCATACGAAATGTAATAAGACTGCGTATCCGTCGGCTGGTAAAGAACGCCGGCGCGTAGGCTGGTGTAGTAAATCGTTTGGTCGGCCGACGCCAAGGTCGTATTCCCGGCGGTGTTGTTCCGGTTGATGCTATTGGTAATGTCCGCTTTATAACGATCCCGACGTACGCCGCCGACCAGTTTCCATTGCTTGTCGAGTTCGACGGTGTCGTTGACATACGCGGCGATAGAAGTGGCCTGGGTTTTCGCAAGATTGCCTGTGGTGGTAACGGAGTTCGACGGCGTCGACAGATACGCCGGATCCGATATCGAAATGATCGGCAAGTTGTTACGGGCATAGGTTTGGTTTTCGTAATCGTCGCGGCCGATTTCTAAACCGGTCACCACCGTGTGCTTGACGGCGCCGATGTCGAATTTGGAAGTCAGGTCGGTCTGGTTGTACAACGACTCGTCTTCGATAACACGATCGTGGCTCGCCAGTCTGAGATACAACTGATTCAGCGGCAGGTTGGTGTAGTTGCCCGTGCTGGCCGTGGGCAGCGGTGTGAACGTGCTACCGCTGAGCGTACCGACGCTATTGGGATAGGTCTCACGCACGTCCGTCTTGTACTGGCTGTACTGCGTTTGATTGCGCAGCGTCTGCGTCGGACTGAATTTATGTTCGACGCGCGCGCCGAGGCTGGCGACGTCTTGGATCGTGCGATCGTCGGTTAGCGCGTAGTACTTGTCTTTATCCACATCGAGCGGATGGCCGTTGACCGCGAGGAATCCGTAGTCCGGCATGTCGCGGTTATGTTGCACCAACGCCGAGAACGTTAACTCCGTCGGCGTGCCAATACCGAAGCGCAAAGACGAAGCCATGCCGTAGTCTTTGTTTTCCATGACGTCGCGCGTCGTGCTCACTTCCTGACCCATTAGCTCGATGCGCAGGGCGGAGGTATCGGACAAAGCATGATTCGTATCGGCGGTGGCGCGATAGTAACCGTCGGTGCCAACCGTGACCGACACTTCATTTTTATTCGTGAGCGTCGGTTGTTTGCTGACTTGATTGATCACGCCGCCGGTGGAGCCGCGTCCGAACAACATCGACGACGGACCTTTCAATACTTCTACGGAATCCAGATAAAAAGTATCTCGATAATATTGGCCGCGGTCGCGAAACCCGTCCAGATAAATGTCGGTACGCGCCGTGAAACCGCGCAAGTTAATGTTGTTACCGATCTGCCCACCTTCAGCGGCGCCGAGCGTGATGCCCGGCACGGTGCGCAGCGCATCCGATAACGATGCCGCGCCTTGCGCGTCGAGCTGCGCCCGATTGATGACCGTGACCGATTGCGGAATGTCGCGAACGGCGGTAGGACCACCTTTCCCGCCGACGCTGCTCACGCCTTTGTTGTAATCGTCTTGCGGCCGGCCGGCGCGCACTTCGACGTCGCTCAACGTCGTTTCGCCTGCCGCCGGAACAGGCGTCGGATCGGCGCCGAAGACGACGGGTGAAGCCAATACCATTACTATCGCCGCGGCGAGCGGCTTGCGGGTGAATTGCTTTTGCATGGAGTTCCTCGAATGAATAGGCGGCTGGCTAGTCAAGCGGGGCTTTTTGGCTGGCGTGTTTATGTAGAGCGGTTAACTGAAATCGTTATTTGTTTTCACCGGGCTGCGTGACCAAGCCGACGCGCTCGATGCGCGCGCGGTTCGCCTGCGCCATGATGTCGGCGATGACCTGGTAGCGCGTGTCGCGATCGGCGCGCACGTGCAAGGTTGGTTGCGGCAATTGCTTCGCCGCCGTTTCGATGTTGAGCGCCAACGCGGCGCGGTCGATCGGCGTGTTGTTCCAGAACAGCTGGCCGTTGCCGTCGATGGCAACGGTGATGGTTTCGGGTTTGTCGTTGTTCGCTTGCGTCGACGCTTGCGGCAGATTGATCTTGATCGATTGCGTCAACAGTGGCGCGGTGACGATGAAGACCACCAGCAGCACCAGCATCACGTCCACCAACGGCGTGACGTTGATTTCGCTCATCGGCCGCGAAGCGTTGTTTTCGTCGAACGAACCGATCATGTCGGGCTCCGTTTCGCCAACGTGCGCAGCGAAGCCACGGGAGAGGCGTCGACGTCGATTTTGGCGCCGGTGGTGAGATAGGTGTGCAGATCGTGCGCGAAGCCGTCGAGATCGGCGACCAACATGCGGTTGGCTCGCGCGAAGGCGTTGTACGCCAACACGGCCGGCACCGCGACCGCGATACCCGCGGCCGTCATGATGAGCGCTTCGCCTACCGGGCCGGCGACTTTATCCAACGTCGCGACGCCGGTGGTGCTGATGCGCGCGAGCGCGTGGTAAATGCCCCATACCGTACCGAACAATCCTACGAAAGGCGCGACCGCGCCGATCGAGGCCAGGATCGATAAACCGGATTCGAGTTTGGCGTGCTCACGCGCCAAGGTTTGGCGCAGTGTGCGCACGACGATATCGGAGAGCGACGATTGATCGCCCAGACTCGCGGCGTGATCGCGATGTTGTTGATGATGTTGCGTCGCCAGAATCGCGCCGGTCGCTAGTCGCGCCGCCGATTCTTCGCCGTAATGATCACGCAGCAGATGAATCGCTTCTTTAAGATTCGGCGCGGCCCAGAAGCGATCGATAATGTCGTTATTGCGGCGGCGAATCTGCGACGCGCGCCAGCCTTTGGTCATGATGAAGTACCACGCCATCAGCGACATGGTGAGCAGGATCAAGGCGACGCAGATACCTGCTGCGTCGAGTTGTTGAACGAAGCCGAGTAAACCGTGATTTCCGGTTTCAGACATGGCTAACCTTCCAGAGTGAAAGAAATAGGGACGAGGACCGGCGCTTCGACCGCAATGCCACCGCGCCGTGCTGGCTCGAAACTCCATTTACGCACGGCGTCGAGCGCTGCTTGGTCGAGCCGCGAGGAACCACTCGATTTGTTGATCTGCACGTCGGCGGCGCTGCCGTCGGTGCGCACGAACACGCGCAAAAGGACGCGTCCGGTTTCGCCGAGACGCCGCGCGATTGGCGGATACAAGGGTGGTGGATTATTCAAATATTTGGCATCGAAGCGCGGCAGCGTGATCGATGCCGCCAGCGCGTCTTGCACTGGTGTTTCAGCCGGCGTCGGCGCTGCCGACGCGCTGAGTTCGGGTTGCGGCGTCGGCGTTGGGTCGACGCGTTTTACTTGTTTGATTTTTTCTTTCGGTTTTTGTTGCGGCGGCGCTTGGATTTGTTTCTCGCCGGCGGAATCGACCAACGTGACCGTCACCGGTACCGCGGGCGCCGTAGCGTGCACGTGATCGTAATGCAACAGCGTGCCGATCAAGACAAGGTGGAGAACCACCGTTGCCGCGATGCCAATCGACTTGCTTGAAAGACGGAACCGTAACAAGACAACCCCTCGATGTATTCCCGAATATCGAATATGCCTGGCCGTTTCGAGACGACCGGCGAAAACTGAAAGCAAATGATAATGATTCTCATTAATAAGTCAACTGGTTTTTCGAAGCGGTTTTGGGCGGCATTCCCCGACTCGCGCGGGCGCTATTTGACGGTGTAGATGAATGATTTTGGAGGGGGAACGAAGCGCGCAAAAGTTTTTTTTGACGGTTTCGGCGTGCGCACCAACCGACATTAGGCGAAGCGCAACCTCATCAGTGGAATATTTATTCCTTGAGTTGCTAATTTGCTCTGCCCGATACTATAGGAATGCAATCTGATTCAATCCTCGCTCATAACTTACTCATTGCGATGCCGGCATTATCAGACCCGAACTTCGCGCGTACCGTAACGCTGGTGTGTGAACACACTAGCGAGGGCGCGATGGGTTTGATCATCAACCGGCTGACCAACCTTAAACTACGCGATATCGTCGAGCAGCTCGGCATCTCTGCCGATACATCGGTGCATGCGGATATGCCGCTGTATATCGGCGGACCGGTGCAGAACAATCGCGGTTTCGTTTTGCACGAGCCGATCGGCAAATGGGAAGCGACATTGTCGATTTCCGACACGCTCGGTGTGACGACATCGCGCGATATCTTGGAAGCCATCATTAACAACGAAGCGCCCGAGCATTTCATCGTGACGCTCGGCTACGCCGGTTGGGACGCTGGTCAGCTCGAGAAAGAAATGACCGAAAACGCTTGGCTCAACGTGCCAGCGTCGCACGAAATCCTGTTCGATTTGTCGCCGGAGAATCGTTGGAAAGCGGCGGCGCGGTTGGCGGGCGTGGATATCTCGTTACTTTCCTCCGAAGCCGGACACGCGTGACGGCACGCGTTTTCCTCGGCTTCGACTACGGACAGAAATTCATCGGCGTGGCGGTAGGTTCGACGCATTCGGGCACGGCGCAGGCGCTGGCCACGGTGCGAGTCAGCGCTCAAAAGACCCCCGATTGGGACCATATTTCACGGCTGGTGACTCAATGGCGTCCGACCGAGTTTGTCGTCGGATTGCCGCTAAATATGGATGGAACGCCCCAGGCGATGACACGGGCCGCGCGCACGTTTGGTGAACGTCTGCGAGACCGTTACAATCTGCCCGTCCATATGGTTGACGAACGCCTTACGACTCAAATCGCAAAGGATGTTTTATACGCCGAGGGCGTCCCGGGCACGCGGCAGAAAAGCCGCCTCGATGAAGTAGCGGCCCAGACGATCCTCCAGGCATTTCTGAACACGATGGATGCGGACAACGACGGAAACGATGCGCCCGGAAATTGACATCGACGCGACGCTCGCCGGCATGACCGAGGCACTGAGAACGTATTTGCCACGGCACCCGGTGATGGTCGGCATTCACACCGGCGGCGTTTGGGTCGCGGAGCGTTTGCATAAGGCGTTAGGTCTGACCGATCCGCTCGGCGCGCTCGACATCTCTTTCTACCGCGACGACTTCACCCGCATCGGCATGAATCCCGAAGTGAAAGCCTCGAATTTGTCGCTCGGTATCGACAGCCGGCACGTCATTTTGGTCGACGACGTTTTACATACCGGCCGCACCATCCGCGCGGCGCTCAACGAACTTTTCGATTACGGTCGTCCCGCCTCGGTCATCTTGGCGGCGCTCATCGAGCGCGACGGCCGCGAATTGCCGATCGAAGCGCAAGTCGTGGGCGCGCATTTGAAGCTCGCCAAGAATCAACACGTCAAGCTCATCGGGCCGGATAACTTGGCGTTACGCATCCAGAGTATTACCGGGGAGGTTAGTGCTTGACGAAAGGCATTCAGTTCGACGCCAGCGGAAAGCTGACTCATTTGCTGACGCTGGAGGGCCTTTCGCGCCAAGCGCTCGTTGAAATTCTCGATACCGCCGAGTCGTTCATCGCCGTCGGCGAACGCGAGATTAAGAAGGTCCCGCTGCTACGCGGGCACACGGTGGTCAATCTCTTCTTCGAACCCTCCACGCGCACCCGCACCACTTTTGAAATCGCCGCCAAGCGTTTGTCGGCGGACGTGATCAATCTCGGCGTATCGACCTCGTCCACCACCAAAGGCGAGACACTGCTCGACACCGTACGCAACCTCGAGGCCATGCGCACCGATTTGTTCGTGGTGCGGCATGCCGAATCTGGCGCCGCGCACTTGATCGCGCAACACGTGCCGAAGCACGTACACATCATCAACGCCGGTGACGGTCGCCACGCGCATCCCACGCAAGGCTTGCTCGACGTTTTCACCATCCGTCGCCACAAGGGCGCGTTCGAAAAACTCAAAGTGGCATTGATCGGCGACATCTTGCATTCGCGCGTCGCGCGTTCCGACATCCACGCGCTCAACACGCTCGGCGTCAAAGAACTGCGTGTGATCGCGCCGAAGACCTTGCTGCCGACGGCGGTGGAGAAACTCGGCGTCGTGCCTTACACCGACATCGAAGCCGGGCTCGACGACGTCGACGTCGTCATGATGCTGCGCATCCAACGCGAACGCATGCAAGGCGCGCACATCCCGAGCGAACAAGAATATTTCCGCGTCTATGGGTTGACGCCGGATAAGCTGGCCTGCGCCAAGCCCGACGCTATCGTGTTACATCCCGGACCGATGAATCGCGGTTTGGAAATCGATTCCACCGTCGCCGACGGTCCGCGCTCGCTCATTCTGCCGCAGGTGACCTACGGCATCGCCGTGCGCATGGCGGTGATGGCATTGATTCTCGGCGGACGCGAAGAACCGCTTGGGAGACGCGCATGAATACGTTGATTAAAGGCGGCCGCCTGATCGACCCGGCCAATAGCATCGACGCACCGAAAGATGTGGCCATCGACGAAGAGGGCTTCGTCGTCGCTATTGGCTCGGTGCCAAAGGATTTCAAACCCGACAAGATCATCGACGCCAAAGGCAAAGTGGTTTGCCCCGGTTTGGTGGATTTGCGCGCACGCTTGCGCGAGCCCGGACTCGAACACAAAGCAACGATCGAATCGGAAACGCGCGCGGCCGTGGCGGCCGGCATCACGACGCTGTGTTGTCCGCCCGACACCAATCCCGTGATCGACACCCCGGCGATGGCGCAGATGATTCAATCGCGCGCCTGGCGTTTCGGATTGTCGTTTATCCATCCTATCGGCGCGCTGACGCAAGGGTTACAAGGCAAGTACCTGACCGATATGGAAGCGCTCGACGACGCGGGCTGTGTTGGTTTCAGCAACGTGTTGTCGCCGATGACTGATACCTTAGTGCTGCAACGCGCGATGGAATACTGCGCGACGTTCGATTTGACCATCTTTCTGTTTTCCGAAGATCCCTGGCTGCGCGCCAATGGCTGCGTGCACGACGGCGAAATCGGCACGCGCTTAGGATTGCCCGGCATTCCCGAAGCCGCCGAGACCGCCGCCATCGCGCGCGATCTGACGCTGATCGAACACACGGGCGTGCGCGCACATTTCTGCGGCGTATCGAGCGCGCGCGGCATCGCCATGATCGCGGAAGCGCGCAAGCACGGGCTGATAGTGACGGCCGACGTCGCCGCGCATCACTTGCATCTCACCGAGAACGACGTCGTCGGGTTCAACACGCAGTGCCACGTGCGTCCGCCGTTGCGCGCGGTCGACGATCGCGCGGCGTTACGCGCGGCGCTGCAAAGCGGTGCGGTGTCGGCGATTTGTTCCGACCACCAGCCGCACGAGCCGGACGCGAAACTGGCGCCGTTTGCGCAATCGGAACCCGGCATCTCCGCGCTCGAAACGCTGCTGCCGCTAACGTTGCGGCTCGTCGACGAACAAGTGCTGAGTCTGCCCGAAGCGGTGGCGATGTTGACCTCCAAACCGGCGGAGATTCTCGGCATCGACACCGGCCGTCTCGGCCTTGGCGACACCGCCGATATTTGCATCTTCGATCCCAACGAACGTTGGACGCTCACGCCCGAGGTCATGATTTCACGCGGCCGCAATACGCCGTTTCTCGGATGGGAACTCCAAGGGCGCGTCGTGCACACCTTGCTCGGCGGACGCTCGGTGTTCGAGCACGCGCGTCCTCGT
>JAHFQD010000330.1:1026-2910 GCA_023266455.1 Candidatus Muproteobacteria bacterium | reverse complement strand
TGATCCAACAGATCTTCGTTCGTCGCTTTGGCTTTGAAGTAATACGCAGCGCCGAACGCCATCAGCAAGCTGGTGACGATGACGATAAAAAGCGCGTTGAGCTGGAAGCGAATGCTTCCCATCATTTTATTCATGGCCGAGAATCGTCCACGTATCTCATTTTGTGTCGCTATGTCTTCCGTAAATCGCCATGAATCCGTCCACGCCCTGTGTTCGCGAGGGAGCCTCGGCGAATCGATAATTTTCACTCGTATTTACAGCAAGTTTTATGCCCACGGCAGGCTAAACGGCGGTATCGAATAATCGCCGAGATTCGAACGAAATCGGGGCAAACCCAGCACCATGACGCCGCAAACAACGTTTCAGCAGGAAATCGAACAACAAGGGGTTGTAGCGCCGAATTTGCCGCAGGATTTGAGCCTGGATATCGGTGAGATAGCCCTGCGCCACCAACCGGTCGGGCGAGAACAGGGGGATCACGCCCGGCAACGGATAATCGGAACCATTTATAAGTCGAGCATGCCAGTCGGCGCGCGCCAACAAACTGTTCAAGGGCGATCCCATACGGTTGCCTTGCGTCAGCGCCGAGAGTTCGCCGAATAAACGACCTTGGTAACGCGGCTCTTCCATCAAACGCGTGAACAAGGTGAACGATTCGACGCTGGCCGCGTGCGGTTTGCGATCGAGATCTAAATAAGTACCGATCGACGCGCAGTGTGCCGCGATCACGCGCACACCCTGATCGAGCGCACGCCGCAACCGCAGCGGATTATTCAATTCGTCATCGGCGCCATCGACCGCCGCTTCCTTACCGGTGTGCGACAGCAGCGGCAAACGCAAACGAATTAAGGTTTCATAAAAACGATCGCATTTCGGCGAGGCGGGATCGATGCCCATTGCCGACGGCAACCATTTCACCGCGCGCGCGCCTTGCTTCGCGGCCCATTCGAGCGCGTCGATCGCGTCTACGCGATAGGGATGCACCGAACAAATCCATTCGAACCGATCGACACGACTGCGCGCTAACTTTGCGGCGTACCCATCCGGCACGTAGAAACTGCTCCGATCTTCGCGACACGCGCCGGTCTCGTCGTAGTAATAATCGAACGCGAGCAGCATGAACTTCGCGCCGCGCGGAAACGCGTCGACTTGTTGGAGCAGACGCGCGACGAAATCTTCGTCGACATGTGCCTCGCGTTCGCTGCACGCGGCGTTCAAATAGAACCGTCGCTGTAAATCGCGTTGCGGATGCCAGAGACTTTGCATATCCGACGACATCCACACGCCGGTATTGCCGTCGCCGATACCGGCGATGTGCACGTGGCAATCCCAGCACTTCGTCGGGTCGACACCTTCCCAGGCGGCGCGCACGACTTCGTGCTGCAACAACACGTCGGGAATCTCGTCGCTCAAACAGGGATTCCACAATCCGTCTTCCAAGCTCAATCCACATCCGCCGGCGGCGCCGAGCGAAGCGAAGGTTAAGGTTTGGAGAAATCGGCGGCGGTTCATATGGGCTCTACTTTTTCATCGGATCGGGCGGCAAATGCCAAGAGACGACAAACGTCGCAATCAGTACTAATACACCAACGGCGATGATAGACGACACCGGTCCAGCGCCGAGCTTGGTAGCACTGGCGTACGTGCCCACGGCGACGAGCATAGCCAGGTTCTCGAAAAAATTTTGCAACGCGACGGCGCCGCCGCTGCCGATCCCCTTATGACCGATTTCCTGTAACGCGGCGTTGATCGGCACCATAAACATGCCGCCGCAAACACCGATGGCGATGAGTCCGATGCGCGCCGCCCAAAGATTATCCACTTGGCTGAAAACGAGAATGCATAAACCCATGGCGTACGCCGCCAACCGTGCGCGGCGCAGCC
>JAHFQD010000330.1:0-1016 GCA_023266455.1 Candidatus Muproteobacteria bacterium | reverse complement strand
CGATCGGAATAAACTGCGGCACCAAGAACGCGCCAGCGGCGATACCGATAGCGAGGAACACGGTGAGCTTGGCGACATCGGCCGAGCTTTGCATTGCCAACACCAACGGCGCCCACGCCACCAGCAACAAACGAAGCACCGCGCCCGCCGCCCAAAAAAGCGACGTCCCTAACATGGTGAAGCGCGCGCGATCGGAAACGAATAAGCGCCGCATCATGTCGACGAAATGTCTCAACCCGACCGCATCGGCGACGTGATTAACTGGCAGTCGCGGCAACCAGAACGTCGCCGCGGCGGAAACGACATAACACACCGTCACCAGGGCCAACGCCGCATGAATCGAATAATCCGCCACCGTCCCACCGACGATGGCGCCGACGATGATCGCGACAATCGTCGAGCCTTCGATCAGTCCATTGGCACGCACGAGCGCACCATGCCCGACCATCTCCGGCAAGATGCCGTACTTCGCCGGGCCGTAAATGGCGGCCCCCACACCGACAAGCACGTATGCGGCAATCGGTTCGATTCCGAGAAACATCAGTCCCGCGCCGGCGGCTTTGAAAATATTGCCGATCAACAACACCCGCGGTTTCGGACGCCGATCCGCGAACGGGCCCACCCACGGCGCTAACACGACGAAGGCAATTAAAAACGCTTCCTGCAAGACCGGGATATACCAATCGCCGCGCGGTGCCTCACGCACCATGGCGATCGCGGTGAACAAAATGGCGTTGTCGGCGAAAGCCGATAGAAACTGCGCAACCAACAAAATATAAACGCCGCGTTTCATCCAATCTCCCTGTCGCCGCTCGCCATCGATTGTTCGACCAGCGCCGTTACCGCCGGGTAATCGGTTTTACCGCTGCCGAGTAAGGGCATCGCCGGCACCTGAATAATGCGTTTCGGCACGTGTAGTTCGCCGACGCCGTCGCTCTTGGCGCGCGCAGAGAGTTCGTTGCGCGCAGCGTTGACCTGCGTCGTGACCAGCATCAGCTGCTCGCCTTTTTGAATAT
>JAHFQD010000329.1 GCA_023266455.1 Candidatus Muproteobacteria bacterium | reverse complement strand
GCGACGGTGGCGGAACCGGTTGGAGTCATCGTCGTGATGAGGATGCGGTGATCCGGACAACGTTCCCACAAACTTTTCACCAGCGGCGCGGCGGCGCGCACTTCACCGACCGAGACGGCGTGAATCCAAATCACATGCGGCGCGCTCACGCGCGGTGCGAAACCGAAGCGTTCTAAAACGCGGTCGCGATACGCCGGATTGCGCAAGCCACGCCACCACAACCGCACGATGGCGTACGGCCAGAGCAACCGCAACAGCCAGGTGTAAAGCATTAGCATCACCAGACTCCGAAATCTGACAGCGCCTTCAATACATCGGCGGGCATTGGGATGCGCCCGCGATCGCCGAGATTCACCGCGTGCACACCTTGCGGAGGATAGACGCCGGTGAGCGTCGGCGACGTGTCGGTATAAATCGCCACGGTCGGTCGCGCCAGCGCGACGGCGAGATGCGCCAGTCCGGTATCGACACCGACCACCGCGCGCGCATGCTCCAACACCACCGACAATCGATGCAACGGCAGGCGCGGCAATACGATTGCCTCCGGCACAACGGCGGCGATGGCGTTCGCACGTTGGTGTTCCTCGACGTTGCCCCAAGGAAATACTGGCGCAACGCCGTGTTGACGCATGGTGTCGGCGAGGCTGATCCAATTCGCCACCGGCCAGCATTTCGATGCGCGGCTAGTGCCATGTAAACACACGAAATAAGGGGTGCGCAGCGTTTCGGGCATGGCTTCGCGCGGCGCGCAGATGCCGTACACCGGCGCCGTCAACGGCGGCGTATAACCCAGCGCTTGCGCCACCAAATCGCGGTTGCGCAACACCGCGTGGCGTCCGCGTTCGACGTGAAATCGTCGGTCGTATAGATACGTGGCGAACGGTTCGCGTGCGCTCGCGTGATCTTGGCCGCAACTCGGTCCGTGCGCCCAGTTCGCCAGCAGTGCGCTTTTGAATAGACCTTGGGTGTCGATGACGGCGTCGTAATCGTCGACGCGCAGTTGATGTTTGAATTCGGCGAACGCGCGCCAGGTCGTCGCACGCCATAGCGCTTTGCGCCATCTTCGGAGATCGACTGGGATGACACGGCGCACACCGGGATGTAATCGGGGGATATCGGCGAAGGAAGATTCAACGACCCAATCGATAGCCGCGTCGGGAAAACGTTCGGCGACGTCCGAGACGACCGGCAGATTGTGCACGACGTCGCCGAGCGACGACGTTTTGATCAGCAGCAGTTTGCGCATTTCCGTCGCGCCGATAATTCGGTTAGGTGCGCGCCGCTTGGCGTTGTAACAACACCGCCACGCCGCATCCAACCAGAATACCGAGATGTCTCCACGTTACCGATTCCACGAAGCCTCGAACTAAATATTCTGCAACGAACGCGGTCAACGCCGCGAGCGCCATGCAAGTCGACAACGACAGCGGGCGCTTGCGCACGTACGTCACGATGCGCTCGATAAAGCGCGCGTAAAACGCGATCAGCGCCGCGAGCGCGAACACACCGGCTGCGAGTCCGATTTCGAGATAGTTGCTGTGCGGTCCCATGATCCCGCCGTTGGCGGTCAAGGTCGGTCGCACAAGATCTTCGTAGACCCACAATCCGTAGCCATAACCGAAAAACGGATTCGCCAAGATAGCGCCGCACGCCGGCGTCCACGCGACCTCCCAGCGCCCGGCGGACCACAAACCGCGCGCGGCCCACGCCGAAACGATGTTCTCCGGAATCATCGTGGAGACCACGGCGACGACCGCGATGGCCGATAACGCCGCGATGATCACACGCTTCTGCAGGGTCAGCGCGATCCAAACGCCGAGTCCGGCGACGGCGCCAGCCCAGGCACCGCGCGACGCGGTCAGTCCGAGCAGCACCAGTTGCAAGAACACCAATATCCAGCATGCTACCGCCCAGCCTCGTTTGCTCAGCGTCGCCAGAGCCATCATGAACGGCAGATAGAAGATCAGCGAATCGGAGAATGAGCGATAGTGATTGATCGTATTCGTCGTCAGAAATATGCCGTTCTCGAAATCCCGGTAATGATTGAGAATCTGCACCGCGTCGACGTATACGCCAGAGAAAACCAAGACGTACAGCAGGTAGCGCAGCTTTTCCTCGGTGCGAAACGCGTCGGGAATCGTCAGCGCCAACAACAGAACGACGCCCATCGAGGCGGCGTAATTGTTGAGACTGCGAACAACGTCGGGAGACCAGAAAACGGAAAGAAACAACATGCCGGTGAACACGAACATCGACGTTATAATAGGATGCCGCAGATAATTGAGCTCGCTTCCTTTCGTGAGCGCGTGGCGTCACACCCAGGACAGGAATACCGCGGCCAGCGCAACTTGGCGCGTGGCGTGCGAACGAAACGTCGAAAAGACAGCGAGATAAAGGCCGAACTCAAGGATGACGCCCGACCATGGCACCAGGCGGTTTCTGATGTGGATTGTCAGTGATTGCATTGTTTCTATAGATGGCGTCCTAGCGGATTGGTGCACGGTTCTCCCGTCCGTGCCGCTTCGTGCCAACCGATGCTAACCGATTTCGGTTTAATGATCGATTAACGATGTGGCGCTATTTTTTTAAACGACGACTCCAACGACACCCTGGCGGCGAACCGATCTCGCTTACCGAGATCGAGCAGGCGTCCTCGGTGTTGTTCGCGGTGTTCGCCCGTTACGGCGACAGCGTCATCGCGTTCAAAGCGATCGCTGAATTCGTGGCTCGATATCCGGGCAAAAAGTACATTCTCATCACCTCGCCGCAAGCGGTACCGTATGCCGAGGCGATCATCCGCACACCGATCCGGCTCGTCGGCATCAACAAGCGTCGGCATCTGCTGCGACTGTGGCGTCTGATTCGCCTGCTGAAAAAAGAAAACATCGATCTCGGCTTCAACCCGTGGAGCCATG
>JAHFQD010000328.1 GCA_023266455.1 Candidatus Muproteobacteria bacterium | reverse complement strand
AGCGGGAAAAGCAGCGCGACGGCGAGAAGGCATAGCGCGCCGGCTCGTAGGTTTGTGCGCCGATAAAGATAGTGCCGCGTAATGAGGAAAATAAAGATCGGGCTGACCGCCGCCAGTTTTCCGCCGGGCGCGGCGAGGATGCACAACATGTAAATCGAAAAACCGGTCCAGGCGATCCATTTCCACGGTTTCGCGTTTGGATCGTTATCCGCTAGCAAGGCGTAATATCGGGTGAATGCGATGGCGAGCGCGATGAAATGCAGCAAATTCAACGACGCCAGGAACTTCAACATGAAAAACGGGCTGTCGTGATTACTGTAAGCGAAAGAAAAATAAGACCCGTTAACAATGCGAACAATCTTGCTGCCGAATCCAGCGGCGAACATGCCGAAACACAACCAGCCGACATTGCGGCCGTTCCAATCGGGCCATGCGATGGGGCGATTGAACGCTGTGGCGCGATTTCCCAACCACCAGTAACCGGCGGCAAAAGCGCCAATACCGAAAATCGAATAGAGGATCGCCTGGACCGTCAGATACTTGGCGGTTCCATGTACCATGCTTTCTTGAGGGGCGATGTAAAACCATGCGATCGGCAACAGATACATCGCGATCAACATCGTGGTGGTCGACACGCCGAGATCGAAAATGTCGAAACGCCAACGCCTTATCGAGCTAACGATTTTTCGAAAACGTAATTTTTCGATCGGCGCGGCTATTAGAGACGTCATGTCGGTGTCATCCTTGAGTGCCGCTGTTACAAACGAGAGCGCTTTGTTCCACGCGGGTCGCGGATCCGATGCACGGGAGAGAAGATCAGCATCAAACTCATCCTTGAAGTCAGTCTACTAGGTCGAATCGTCGTCACTATGGCCTTTTCATCGCATAAGAACAAGTGCACATAACGGACAACGCGCGCATCGAATTTGCGCGCGCGATCGATATTCCGTCGTGTCAAGGTGGCGAATCGGCTTACGGCTGCCGATTCGCGGTGTACTTCCTTGCGTCGGCGCTGCGCGTCCGATGGGCATACTGATGTAGTTTCGTGATCGGACGCGGTCCGGCGGTAAGCAGCGTATCGCTATGCAACGGGAACGCATTCGTCGAGGTCTTGCGCTTCGTGTCTAATAACCAGCAGAAGCCGTAAAGAATAACGATTAGTCGAAGCGATTCGCCGAGTGCCGCGGCAAGCGATTGTTCCGATCCGTGCATCAACGTTATCCACAGGAGGCTGTAAGCGAATATGCCGGCAACGGACGCATTCACCGTCAGCCTTCGGTGAATGAATCGAAACGCGAAACCAATCAGCATCATGCCGCCGATCACGCCGGTCAAACCGAAGTTTTGATACCAATCGCCTAAGTTGGTCCAACCCACGCCGGTCAGAAAATCGTTTACCAAACCGGATTCCAGCGCGAAATAATCGGTTCCGCTGGCGCCCATAACTCTTTCAACGACTTCGCGCGGCACCCACAGCCAGGTCAGAAAAAATGGAATGGTGCGACCTTGGAGGAAGTCTCGATCGCGATAACGATCGACGATGATGCCGAAAATATGCGCTTGTCCAATTCTGCCGAGAGCGGTGTCGGCGATGAGACGTCCGCTATTTTCTAAAAGCGGCTCCATAATATGTCCGGCTTTGACTGGGTTCTCACCACGCGCGCCATTGAGCGCCAAATCAAGCACGTCGCGTCCGTTCCACGGCAAGCGCGTGTCGACGATAAGTTCGTTTCCGGCGTAGCTCGTCAGATTCGCCATATCACGCGTGATGTTTTTTAGCGGGAAGATAAGCGCCAGTACCACGACGGCCGCTAGCATGATGCGCGCGTTCGATTTCTCGTAAAGGTATTGCCGAGTAACGAGATGAATCAAAATCGGCGCCAAGGTTCCAAGTATGCCGTCCGGCGCTAGCAAACCGCAGAGTAGATAGAACCCGAATAGCGACCACGAGATAGCGCCCCAGCGTCGCGATCGATCGTCGCCGCGGGCGAGCAGCGCGTAATAATGCGTGAACGCGAGCGCAAGCGCGATGTAGTGCAATAAATTGAGCGATATAAAAAATTTGAAAACGGATAAAGGGCTGTCGGTGCTGGCATACATATACGACTGATAAGAACCGTCGACGACGTGATAAATTTTTACCGCGAACCCCAGCGCGAAACTCGCCAAGCAAACCCAAAATACCCGGCGTTCGTTCCAAAGCGTCCCTTCGTTCGGTGTGATGACGCCTCGACTTACCGGACGCGCCCATAGCCAGTATCCCGCCGCGAAAGCGGCGATGCCGAGGGCGGAATACAAAACGGAACGTAGGCTGACGTATTTCGCCACGCCGGCGACGGCGTCCGGGCCGATGCGTAGCGACATCAATATCGGTGGCACTAAGAACATCGCGCATAGCACCAACATCGACGATACGCCCAAATTGAACAAATCAATTCGACGCAACAGCGTTTTTAAATATAAAGGCAAAGTCACTTTCATGAGTTATCCATCACTCGCACGTCGCGGACAATTAAAGGAAGCTTTGGCATTGAATTTTTATGAAGCATAAAAATTCGGTGGGCGCCGCATCGCACACACCGCCGAGCAAGTAGAAATTTTTTCGCCGTCATTTTCTTTTGAACACGTAGTAATCCGGACGGCGCGACAAATTCTCATCTACCACCCACTCGCCGGGACGAAATCGTAAAAGTATCCGTTTGAGGACGTTGCGCAGCGCAACGTTCGGAATCGCCCATTGTCCGGCAGGCGTGCGGTGAATAAGGTCGTAGTGCTTCGTTAAACCGTCGAGATAATCGTCGCTGATCGCTTTCGTGGTGTTCGGTGTGATCAAGAGATAATCGCCTGCTTGCGGCTTGGCGGGATCGTCTTGCACGAAGGCCGTGTACATCGACGCCGGATCGTCCGGTCGTGGTTTGATCAC
>JAHFQD010000327.1 GCA_023266455.1 Candidatus Muproteobacteria bacterium | reverse complement strand
CGAAATCGACCAGTTTGCGACCGAACAAATTGGTCGCGATCATGCCGGTAGTCACCACGACGACGGCGGTGAGGACGAAACCGAGTCCGGGAATACGGAATCCGAGCAATCGATTCGGGTGCCACACTTCGGGGAGCAGCAGTAGAGTCTGATCCATCAGATCCACCATCCACGCGATAATGAGCAAGGTCACGCCGAGCGGCACCCATACCAGCAAGCCGGCGACGAGATAGCGACGCAGCGACGCGACCATCAATGACAACCGCAGCCGCCGGTACCGCAGCCCTGCTTCTTAGGCGTGGACGACGTGGCATCGGACGACTCGGACGAAGAAGACGAGGACTCGGATGACGAAGACGAAGACGAAGAATCGGTTTCGGATTTCGCCTCGGACTTTTTAGCGCCGCCTTTAAAATCGGTCGCGTACCAGCCGGTTCCCTTCAGTTGGAAACCCGCGGCGGAGACGAGCTTCTTCAGCGTCGCTTTGCCACACGACGGGCATTCCGTCAGTAGGGGATCGCTAAATTTTTGCATGGCCTCGAAATCGTGGCCGCAGCTTTCGCAGTGATATTCGTAAATTGGCATTGGAAAACCCCCTCAACAATACGCCCCCGACGATGGGGGGCGCGCACAACACTTAACAAGGCGGATTTTATAGCGGCGAGAGCCGAAAAACACGGGTTTTAGACGCTTGCCAGGAAAAAACCCGTGTTAGCACCGGCAAACGGGCCGGATATCGCACATCGGCGCTCAACTGGATAAACGCGACGACGGGACCAACACCGCCAACGCCGACAACAACCGCGGCGCAACGTCCCCCAACTCACGACGCCAAGCGAGCCGCCAGGGCCGCTGCAGCGGTCCGGAAACCAGGCGTTTAGCGATCAACTCACCGCCGGCGAGATACGGACTGGCGATCCACTCCGATAAGATGGCGATACCCATGCCGGCGCGCGCCATATCGATGATTGCCTCGGTCAATGGCAGTTGTAAGAACTGCAACCGTGGGCGGGCGCGACCGAACACGCGCGCCATAAACCAATTCCCTTCCGCCAACGGCACGCGCGACGTGAGCAATACGTTTTCCCGCAGATCGCGCGCGGTGAGCGTTTTGCGCGCCGCCAGCGGATGCGTCCGCGACACCACGAACACGACTTCATCTTCGAATAGTTTTTGTTCTTCGAGCTGATCGCGCGGCACGGTCGCGGAAGTCAGCAAAGCCGCATCGATTTTATTCGCCTGCAGCGCCGCTACCGGCTCCGCGGTGTGTTCGAGTGCCAGCGATATCTCCAACTGCGGAAAACTACGCCGGAGATCGGCGAGCGCCGACGGCAGCCAGTGGTAACCGGTATAACACTCGCAAACCAACCGAATTTGCCGTGGCGCTTCAACCGGATTGCACGCTTGTTGTTCGAGCGCACACCACTCCACGAGCAAACGCGTGGCGCCGGCGCACAAACGTTGCCCGGCCGCGGTCGGCGTCAACCCACGAACGGTGCGCTCGAAAAGCCGCGTGCCGAGTTTGTCTTCCGCCGCGAGCAACGCTCGGCTTACCGCCGGCTGCGTCAAATGTAAAACGGACGCCGCGCGCGCTGTCGATCCGGCGGACGCCAGTGCCAGCAGAATACGTAGATCGCGCACATCGAGACGCGGGCCTTTGTCTATGTCATTCATGCATTGCTCATATAAAAACTATGCGTTTGACGCATATTTAATCATGGCACAGACTTCAAGGAGTTCCAATCGCTACTCACGAGGATCCGCGTATGAAACTCTATTTCTCGCCATTGGCTTGTTCGATGGCCACCCGCATCGCGCTGTACGAGGCCGGCGTCGACGCCACGTACATCGAAGTCGACACGAAAATGAAGCGATTAGCCGCCGACGGACAGGATTACCGCCAGATTTATGGATTAGGAATGGTACCGGCGCTGATCACGGACGAGGGTGAACTGCTGGTTGAAAACGCCGCGATCTTGCAGTTCGTCGCCGCGCGATTTCCACAAGCGAACTTGGCGCCCCTCGACGCCCTCGGCCGAGCGCGGCTGCAGCAATGGTTATGTTTTATCGGCACGGAGCTGCACAAAGCGCTGTTCGTTCCCCTCCTCGACGCCCATGCGCCGGATGGCGCCAAGCATTACGCGCTAGAAAAAGGACCTGCGCGTCTGGCATACCTGGCGCAGCATCTCACCGAACGCGAGTTCTTGCTCGACCGCTTCAGCGTCGCGGATGCGTATTTGTTCGCAGTCTTGAATTGGTCGACGGTGACGCCGGTGGATCTCTCGCGATGGCCAGGACTTAAGGAATACGCCAAATGTTTACACAAGCGGCCAACGGTCGCGCGAGCATTCGAGGAAGAGCAGAAACTTTCATTTAGCAGAACTCGCGCGCAACAAAGCTGCGTAAAGCGAGATCACCGTTCTCCGCGCGCGGCGCGACGGAATTGGCGCGGCGACATACCGGCGGCGCGATGAAACGTACGGACGAAATTCGACACATCGCCGAAACCAACGTCCAAAGCGACGTCGGTGATAGATCGCGCATCGCCGCTCAACATCCGCGCCGCCCGCCGTAACCGCGCTCGCAGCAGATATTGATGCGGCGACGCGCCGACAACGGCGGTGAACAAGCGCAGAAAATAAAACGCGCTCAATCCGGCGACGCGCGCCGCTTGTTCCAGCGTAATCGGCTCGTGCGCGTGCGCGTCGATCCAGCGCGCGGTATTGACCGCACGACGGCGATCGCGCGCGCAAGCCGCCGACCGCCTGCCGTACCGCCTGGTATTTACCTGGCAAACGGATCGCGCCTCGACCGATCACTCGCGTGTGATTATCGAGATCGTCGCGTCGGGAACCGGATGCGAGTTGACGCTAACGCACGAGATGGATCCGCGTTGGGTGGAATACGCCGAGCGCGTGCAAAA
>JAHFQD010000326.1 GCA_023266455.1 Candidatus Muproteobacteria bacterium | reverse complement strand
GAAGCCGCCGAGCGTCCAGCGTACCGCCGCGCGCCCGCGCCAGCCCAGACGCCAGCGGCCGACGAGCAAGATTGCATAGACCACCCAGCCGCTCAGCGACAGGATGACGTGATGTGTCCATCGAAATGGTTTGCCGAAGAGCACTTCGGCGAAGACGACACCGCTGATGACGGTCAACGTCAGCAACACGAAGCCGAGTCCGATCATTTGAAACATCAATGTTTCGGTGGTTTCCATCGGCGGTAACGTTTGCATGAAACTGTGTCGATGCTTGTGCCGCAACTCGCGTTCTTGTACCAACAGCAACAGACTTTGCACGGCGGCTAGACAGAGCAAGCTGTACGCGAGCAGCGAGATGACGATGTGCGCCGCTTGCCAGTGCGAGAACAGTCCGATGGCTTGTTGTGTCGGCCAGATCCACGCCACCAACATCGTGAGCGCCGCTAACGGCATGACTAAGATGCCGAGCGTGTCGACGGGACGATAGAGCGCCGCCGCGAAGTAGAGCGCGGCGACGATCCAGGCGACTAGCGAGAATGCGGCGGTCAGGGAGAGGTTCAATCCTACGTCGAGCTGCAGCGTAGATGTGAGGATCGCGCCGTGTAACAGAATGGCGCCGAACGAGAGCGCCAAGATGCCGAAATGTTGCCGCTTTGTCGCGCCATCGGCGCTTAATAGCCGCCACGCGCCGACCACGCCGGCGGCGATATAAAATGTAATGGCGAGGAAATTCAACCAGGGATTGGTCATAATATGAACGCAGTGTGGCATAGCCGGCTTGGCCTTTGAAGAGCCGCGAGATCGTAGTGGAGGTTTTTTAAACTCGACATGAAGGTTCATATTCTCGGCGCGAGCGGCGGTATCGGTGGCTCCGCGCGTACCACGTCGCTACTGATCGACGATGATATTCTGATCGACGCCGGTACCGGTGTCGGCGAGTTGTCGTTGGCCGCTATGCAGTGCGTGGACCATGTATTTCTCACACATTCGCATCTCGACCATCTTGCCTGTTTGCCGTTTATGATGGACAGCGTCGGTGCCGCACGCGGTCGGCCGGTGACCGTACACGCGCAGCCAGCGACGCTCGAGGGGTTGAAAGCGCATCTCTTCAACGGCGTGCTGTGGCCGGATTTCGCGAGCGTGCCGACGCCGCAAGCGCCGTTCATGCTGTATGAAACGTTAAACGTCGGCGCCGAATGCAAAATCGGCGCGCGTCGGTTACGCAGTATTCCGGTGAATCACGCGGTCCCCACGGTCGGTTATCTGATTCGCGGATCGACTGGCAGCATTGCTTTCAGCGGCGATACCACGACCACGGACGAGTATTGGCGCGTGTTGAACGCATGCGACGACCTTAAGCACGTGATCATCGAGTTGTCTTTTTTGGATAAGGATGAGCAGCTAGCGCGTATTTCGCGGCATATGTGTCCGCGGTTGCTGGCTGAAGATTTGAAGAAACTGAAAGCGGGTCCGCAGGTGCATTTGACGCATCTCATGCCGGGCGCCGAAGACGAACTGATGACCGAAATCGCGCGGCATGTGCCGCGCAACACGCCGCGCCGATTGATGCGCGGCGACATATTGGAGTGTTAGATGTTTGAAAATTTGAATCAGCGATTACAAGCGACGCTTAAGCGTCTGCGCGGCGAAGGCCGCCTGACGGAAGAAAATATCTCCGGCGCGTTGCGCGAAGTGCGCATGGCTTTGCTCGAAGCCGATGTGGCCTTGCCCGTCGTGAAGGATTTTCTGGAGCACGTGCGTACGCGCGCGCTTGGACAAGAGGTATTAGGTAGCCTCACACCTGGACAAGCCTTCACCAAAATCGTCAACGACGAACTCGTGACGTTGATGGGCCAGCGCAACGAGAGCCTGCAACTTACGGCGCGTCCGCCAGCGGTGGTGTTGCTTGCCGGTTTGCAGGGCAGCGGTAAGACAACCACGGCGGGCAAGCTTGCGCATTTCTTGCGCGAGCGCGAAAAGAAATCGGTCATGCTCGCAAGTGTGGATATTTATCGACCGGCGGCGATCGAACAATTACGTCGTTTGGCGGAACAGATCGGCGCGGAGTTCTTTCCCTCGTCATCGCAACAACGCGCGGTGGATATCGCGCGCGCGGCGGTAGACGAGGCGCGCCGACTTCAGATCGACGTTTTGATCGTGGATAGCGCCGGGCGCTTGCACATCGACGAAGAGATGATGCAGGAAATCCGCGCAGTGCACGCGGCGATCGAGCCGATCGAGACCTTGTTCGTGGTCGACAGTATGACGGGCCAGGACGCAGTCAATACCGCGCGCGCGTTCGATCAAGCGCTGGCAATTACCGGCGTTATCTTGACGAAAACGGACGGCGATGCACGCGGCGGCGCCGCGCTGTCGGTGCGGCAAGTGACCGGCAAACCGATTAAGTTTCTCGGCATCGGCGAAAAAACCGACGCACTCGAACCATTTCATCCGGATCGCGTCGCGTCGCGCATTCTAGGTATGGGCGATGTGGTTTCGCTGGTCGAGCAAGCGGTGCGTACGGTCGATCGCGAGAAAACAGAACAGTTAGTAAAGAAAGTCATAAAGGGCGAAGGCTTCGACCTCGACGATTTCCGCGATCAGATGATGCAGATGGAAAAGATGGGCGGCGTGGCGTCATTACTCGATAAGTTGCCCGGCGTCAGCGAACTGCCGCAAGAAGTGCGATCGCAAGTGGGAGATAAACACATCAAACGTACCGTCGCGATCATTAATTCCATGACGCCGCAAGAACGGCGCAAACCGGAAATCATTCGTGGCGCGCGCAAGCGGCGCATCGCTGCGGGTTCCGGTACGCAGGTTCAAGAAGTGAATCGGTTGCTCAAGCAGTTCGAACAAATGCGCGACATGATGAAGCGTGTCGGCAAAGGCGGCATGGGCGGTATCAGCAAGATGCTCGCGGG
>JAHFQD010000048.1 GCA_023266455.1 Candidatus Muproteobacteria bacterium | reverse complement strand
AATAAGATCCAACGAATTACCCCGTTCTTGTGGTTCGACAAACAGGCTGAAGAAGCCGCGAATTATTACGTCTCTATTTTCGAAGATTCGAAAATTTTGAGCGTCACTCGTTACAGTGAAGAAGCCGCCGCGATGACCGGTTTGCCGAAGGACGCGGTGATGACGGTGGAGTTTCAACTCGACGGACAACGGTTCGTGGCATTAAACGGCGGTCCGCACTTCAAATTGAGCGAAGCCGTGTCGTTTGTCGTCAACTGCGAATCGCAGAAGGAAGTCGATTATTTCCGAGAGAAGCTTTCCAGCGGCGGCGACAAGCAACCGCATGGTTGGTTGAAAGACAAATTCGGTTTGTCGTGGCAGGTCTTTGCGCAAGCTGTGAAGGGCCAACGAATTACCCCGTTCCTGTGGTTCGACAAACAAGCCGAAGAGGCCGCGAATTATTACGTCTCTATTTTCGAAAATTCGAAGACCTTGAGCGTTTCGCGTTATAGCGAAGAAGCCGCCGCGCGCGCCGGTTTGTCGAAGGGCACGGTGATGACGGTCGAGTTTCAACTCGATGGGCAACGGTTCGTGGCCTTAAACGGCGGTCCGCACTTCAAGTTGGATGAAGCCGTGTCGTTTGTCGTCAACTGCGAATCGCAGAAGGAAGTCGATTACTTCTGGGACAAACTTACCAGTGGCGACCATCAGAACGAACAACCGTGCGGTTGGGTGAAGGATCAATTCGGTTTGTCGTGGCAGGTCATTCCGCAGGCCGTGATCGAATTCTTAAAAGACGCCAACCCGAAGAAAGCCGGAAGCGCCATGGGCGCGGTTCTACAAATGAAAAAAATCGACATCGATACGGTACAGAGAGCGTATCAGCAGGCGTAAATAAAAACGGCGCCCGATTATTCGATCGGGCGCCGTCGTTAGTTTTTTTCTCGCAAATCGAAGAATGTTACTCCGCTATTTTTTCCGCCCCCCACTTAGCGCGAATTTTCGCTAACGTGCCGTTCGCTTCTAGGCGTTTAAACGAATCGTCCAATTTTTTCACGGATGCTGCGTCGAGTTTTTTGGTAATTCCCAGGTAGACCTGATTCACCGTGACCGTGAACGGATGAATCGCTAAATCTTTAAAGTCGGGATCGGTTTTGATGCGGTAGCGTAGAAATTCGACGTCGCCGAAAAAGCCGAGGCAGCGTTTGCTTCCCACCATCTTCGCGAAGGTTTCGTTTTGCGCGGAGACTTGAAATTGTTCGGCGAAAGCGCGATCGCTCGCGAGGCGATCGTCGAATTCCTTCGAGTGTTTGACGTTCGCGAGAATGCACACGCGTTGTTTCAAACGCTTGGCGGTGTCGGCGAGTTCGTCGATATTGTTTATTTTTAAACCTACGTTGTCGCGGTGCACGACCAAAATTCGCTTCGATGTCCGCGTCGGTCCGACGAAATGCGAAAACGCCTCGCGGTCTTTGCTGCGCGCGAAATTCAGCATGACGTGAATCTCGCCGGTTTCCAGCGCGTTTAGGGCGCGCGACCACGGAAAGTTTATGTAGTTCGCCGAGAAGCCGGCGTCTTTAATGATCGCTTCGGCGAGCTCGACGTCGACGCCGGTCCATTTTTCATTTTGCTGAAAATAAATCGGCGCGTAATCGGCGACGCGGACGTTTAAAGTTTGCTCGGAAAACGCAGGAGGTGACGATAAGGCGAGTAGCAGCGCGACGGTTGCAACGAATCTCATAAAACCTCCGTATCGGAGAGATCAACACCAGGTTGATCTCATAAAATATTCTCTCGAAAGAGAGGGAAGTAAAAGAGCTTCAATTATAGTGTTACGACAGTACGAATAGCCGGCGTACGATTACTTCAGTAAATACCCGACCTGAAACGTTAAAAAATCGTAACCGGTGTTGCGACCATCCCATCCGAGCAGCGGCTTCGCGTTCGAGTAGTGCGATTGAAAGATGCCGAATTCGAATCGATCGACGGTAAACACGCCGCCGATGTGCAGCACGAATTGTTCATGCGTGGCCGAGACGTGGGTTTTGTGTTCCGCCCACGCCGGGCCGCCGCTGGCTTCGAGATGAAAGTTGTCCCAATAGTGACGAATGCCGATGGCGAGTCCGATAGCGTTGTTGTCGTTTTTTTTATCCCACGCGCCTATGGAAAATTCGTAAAAGGCCGGCTGCTCGGGAAAATTCGGAAACTTCATGTCGCGGGCGTAACGCAAGAAGCCGGCGTCGGCACCTTTGCTCCAATGGACACCTTCTCCTACTTCCATGGAAATTCTATCCGCGGCGAATGCGGGTACAGAGAGTAACGCGCCGACAAATGTCAGCATCGGACGAAGCTTCATAGAACCGAAAGATCCCCGTTGTTGTTGATGACGAGTTTGATCTAACAAGCCAACTTATGGTTCAAAAGTATAGGCTACGACGAAACGGGGAACGCGCGCTAGCTATGAGATAATATTTCGATGCGATCCCCTTATCACCCCATCACCGCATGGCGCCCGGCGCGACGCTGGTCGCGTTCAGCGATTCCCGAAAAATATCTACCTTGGCTGTTGGACACCTCGTCGTTGACGCAGCGCGTGATCACGGCCTGCGGCGGAAATTTTCGAGTGAATGTATTGTCCCGCGGCTGGTCGCGGCCAGCGCTCGACGAAGCGCAGGTATTGGGCGTGGAAAACGGCAGGTCGGTATTCGTGCGCCATGTGCAATTGCTGTGTAACGAGCGGCCTTGGGTATTTGCGCGCACGATTATTCCGCGTTCGACGCTGACGGGGCACGAGCGACGTTTGGCGCGTCTCGGTGCGCGGCCGCTCGGGGCGGCGTTGTTTGCCGATCCCACCATGGAACGCGGCGACGTCGAAATCGTGCGGCTGACGCCGCGTCACGCGTTGTTCGAACTAACCGCCGCCAACGTCGGGCACGCACCGGATGAAATTTGGGGCCGGCGCTCGGTATTTCGCTTGTCCGGTAAGCCGTTATTGGTGTGCGAGATGTTTTTGCCGGAGATATGTCAGTCGTGCTGTTGAGCGTCAAATGGGTCGACTACGCGAAGTTGATGCGGCTGCATCGGCCGATCGGAATTTTTTTGCTGTTGTGGCCGGCGCTGTGGGGTTTGTGGTTCGCTTCCGCCGGGCAACCAAACCAGCAGGTGCTGATCGTTTTTATCCTCGGCGTTGCACTGATGCGCTCGGCGGGCTGCGTCATTAACGATTACGCCGACCGCGATTTCGATCCGCACGTCGAGCGCACGCGCGAGCGGCCGATCGCGGCCGGGCGGGTGTCGCCGCGCGAAGCGCTGATCCTATTTGTCGCCTTATGTTTGACGGCGTTCGCGTTGGTGTTGACGCTGAACGGCCTCACTATCGCCCTGTCTTTCGTTGGCGTGTTTCTCGCGGCCACGTATCCGTTTCTCAAACGCTACACTCATCTGCCGCAATTTTATTTGGGCGCGGCCTTCGGTTGGTCGATCCCCATGGCGTTCGCCGCGCAAACCGGCGACGTGCCGGTCGTGGCCTGGGTGTTGTTCGCGGCCAATGTGTGTTGGTCGGTGGCGTACGACACGATCTACGCCATGGTCGACTGCGACGACGACTTGCGCGTCGGCGTGAAATCGACGGCGATTTTATTCGGACGTTACGATCTTTTTTTCGTCGGCGTGTTTCATCTGGGCACGCTCGTGTTGCTTGCGGTCGCTGGCGGCATGATGCAGCGCGGGTCCCTTTATTATGTCGGCCTCATCGTCGCCGCCGTGTTTGCTGCCTACGAGCAATGGCTGATTCGCGACCACGATCGTACGCGCTGTTTCACCGCGTTTTTGGACAACAATCACTTTGGCATCGCAGTGTTCATCGGCTTACTTTTCGATTACTACGGGTAACAACATGAAACTTTTCGCTTCGATGACGTCGCCGTACGCGCGCAAAGTGCGTATGGTCGCCCTGGAAAAACGTTTGCCGATGGATGTCATCGACGTCCAGGCCGCTGATCCGCGCGTGGCCGAACGCAATCCGATGGCCAAGGTGCCGGTGTTGGAACGCGACGACGGTTCGACGTTGTTCGACTCGGTGGTGATCGTTCAATACTTGGATTCACTCGCCGCGCCGGCGTTGATTCCCATTGCCGGTGAAGCACGTTGGCGCGCCTTGCGCTGGGAAGCGCTCGGCGACGGCATCATGGACGCCGTAATCACGCGCTTGCTGGAAAAACGCCGTCCGGCTGAACAACAGTCTGCCGACGCACTGAAACATCAAGAAGGAAAAGTCGCGCGCTGTTTAGAATTCGCCGAACGCGAAATCGGCGAGGTGCCGTGGTTAGTCGAGAATCGAATCACCATCGCGGATATCGCGTTGGCCACCGCGTTGTCTTACGTCGATTTGCGTTATCCCCACGACTGGCGCCGTGACTATCCGCGGCTGACGCAATGGTTGGCGACGTTTAGCGCGCGCTCCAGTTTCGTCGAAACCGAATCGCCGCGTTAACGGCGCTTTGGTTCCGCGCGGTGCGTCAGCCATTTGCCGGCGGTCACCACGATGACCGCGCCAAGCGCCGGCGCACCGAAGTGAAGCCAAGTAGCGTTGGCGTCCACCCATTCTTTTAGCGATGGATCGGTTACGCACATCTCGCCGCCAACCCAACCTAATAGTCCGGCGCCGATGATGATCACGATCGGAAAACGCTCCATCACTTTGAGCAAAAACGTGCTGCCGAAAATCACCAGCGGGATGCTGATGCCGAGGCCGAGAATCAGCAGCGTCAGGCTATTTTTCGCCGCCGCCGCGACGCCGATCACGTTGTCCACGCTCATGACCAAGTCAGCGATCAAGATGGTTCGGATCGCGGCCATCAGACCGGTGCTGACGGGATCGCCTTCGCCTTGTTCTTCTTCCGAGACCAGCAATTTAATGCCGATCCACAGCAGCAATACCGCGCCAACGAGTTTGAGATAAGGCAGTTTCAACATCTCGATCGCGACCACGGTCAGAATGATGCGCAGCACCACAGCCGCGCCGCTGCCCCATAAGATCGCCAGCTTTTGCTGGAGTGGCGGCAGTGCGCGCGCCGCCAAGGCGATCACGATGGCGTTGTCGCCCGACAACACGATGTTGATAAGAATGATTTGGCCAAGCGCCACCCAAAAAGCGGGACTGCCGAACTCCACGTGAATCTCCGATAGGGTATGCAAGTTAAGACACGAAATTAACACAGATGCCGCGAGCGCATAATGGCGACGGCTTGCAATTTGCGCCACCCCCAGGCATACAGCGCAGCATGACTTCAGAACACGATGTGTTTCCTTGCGGCGTGACGTCGCTGCGCATCCCGGGCCCCACCGGCGCGTTGGAACTTATGGCGACTTGCCCCGACGAACAGAAAGCCGTGGGTGCGACGGGAGTAATTTGCCATCCGCATCCGCTGCAAGGCGGCACCATGACTAATAAAGTGGTGCACACGCTCGCTCGCGCGTTCGGCGATTTGGGATTGCGCACGGTGCGCTTTAACTTTCGCGGCGTCGGCGCGAGCGAAGGTGTTTTCGGAAACGCCGAAGGCGAACTCGAAGATTTACTGGCGGTGTTGGACTGGACGCGCGCGTGCCGGCCGCACGATGTCATTTGGCTCGGTGGTTTTTCTTTCGGCGGTTATGTCGCCGCGCGCGCCGCGCAGCAAGTGCCGGTAGCGCAGATCGTGACGGTCGCGCCGGCGGTGAATTTGTATCCGTTCGCGTCCATGCGTTCGCCGAACGCGCCGTGGTTGGTGGTTCAAGGCGACGACGACGATGTAGTGCCGGCGAACGCGGTGAACGAATGGGCGCAGCGCATGCAGCCGCCGCCGACGATCGTTATGTTGAGCGGCGTCGGTCATTTTTTCCATGGCCGGCTAAACGATTTGCGGCAAGCGATTCTGTCGCATGTGAACGCGCTCCCCGCGTAATTACGAGTAAGATGGCGGACGTATGGCCGACCCATTCGATTTTGAAAAAAAGAAGCGCTTCGCCGTTATGGGTAACCCCGTGGCGCACAGCAAGTCGCCGTTCATTCATAAACAATTCGCGCATCAGTTCAAACACGCGCTCGAATACACCGCGATCCAAGTCGATGTCGGCGGATTAGCGCAAGCGGTGGATCAGTTCCGCGCGCACAGCGGCAACGGTTTGAACATCACGCTGCCGTTCAAGCTCGACGCGTTTCGTCTGGCCGAACATCTCTCCGACCGCGCGCAAATCGCCGGCGCAGTAAATACTCTGCGCTTCGAAAAAGACGGATCGATTTTCGGCGACAACACCGATGGCGCTGGTTTAGTGCACGACATCGAGCACAATCTCGGCGTGCAGCTCAAAGACAAGATGGTCTTGCTCTTAGGCGCTGGCGGCGCAGTGCGCGGCGTGATGGCGCCGCTGCTGAAACATCACGTGAAGAAACTGGTAGTCGCCAACCGCACCGTCGCCAAGGCACGCCATCTCGCGCGCGAGTTCGAAGCGTACGGAAAAACTGAAGGCTGCGGTTACGAGGAACTTCGCGGTAAACATTTCGACGTGGTCATCAACGCCACCTCGGCCTCGCTTCAGGGTGAGTTGCCACCGCTACCCGAAACCCTGCTCGCGCGCGGTGCGCTCGCGTACGACATGATGTACGCCGAGCGGCCGACGCCATTTATGGAGTGGGCCGAACTGCACAACGCCGCTAAAATCGCCGATGGAATCGGTATGTTGGTGGAGCAGGCGGCGGAGTCTTATTTAGTATGGAATGGCGTGCGTCCCCAAACTCAGCCAATTATCGCGATTCTACGTCGCGGCGAGTCGTAGACCCTCGGAACCTCTCCAAGGCCGCGCGGCGCGAAATTCCCCTATATCCGTACTAATCTTCCTAGTACGTATTTCCGACATTGTTTTGGTATCGCCGTTGCGTGTCGCAACCGCGATGTTCGTCGCGAATGAAAAAAAGGCCAACGATTGGCTGGGGAATGACATGAGAAATATGCGATTTAGCGGAAACAACGTCGTTTCCATTTTGGGCATGGTCGTTACGTTGCTTTTACTTTTCGCCAGCGTTGCGTTCGGTGCGGATAGCGCGACACCTACGCCAACACCCGCAGCGGCACCGGCCGCGCCGGCGATCGACTACGGCCTGCAAATAGATCGGCTTTGGGTATTAATCGCTGGCGCGCTGGTCTTCTTCATGCAAGCGGGCTTCCTCGCTTTGGAAGCGGGGCTCGTACGTACTCGCGCGGCGCCGATCACGGCGATGAAAAATATCGGGGACTGGATGGTGTGCGCCATCTGTTTCTTCTTTATCGGTTGGGCCACGATGTTCGGTCACACCGCTTTCGGTTATTTAGGCTCGGATGGGTTTTCGTTGAGCCTCGATGTTTCCAAAGGTTGGCCCGGCGGTGTGTGGATTCACTTTTTATTTCAGCTGGCGTTCGCCGGCACCGCCGCGACTATCGTTTCCGGCGCGTTAGCGGAGCGCACGGGTTTCGCGGCGTACATGATCGTTTCGGCAGTCGCTACCGCTCTTATCTATCCCGTGTTTGGCCATTGGGCTTGGGGTAATTCTTTTTTCCCCGACAACAAGACTTTGCTAACGAATATCGGTTTTCTCGATTTCGCTGGCTCCACCGTCGTGCATTCGGTGGGCGGATGGATTTCGTTCATTGGCATCATAATCGTCGGTCCCCGGCTTGGGCGCTTCGGTCCGCGCGGTGAAGTGCGGCCGATGAATTCCAACAGCATCGCCATGTCGGCGTTAGGAGTGTTGATCCTATGGCTGGCATGGTGGGGCTTTAACGGCGGCAGCACACTGGCGTTAAACGATCAGGTCGGTTCGATCATCAACAATACCAACCTCGCCGCGGCTATGGGTGGCATTGGATCGCTGCTGCACTGCGCCGCGTTTCAACGTAAGCGCGACATTACGGCGAAATTTTTGTCTGGCATTCTGGGTGGGTTGGTCGGCATCACCGCCGGTTGTAATCTCGTGTCGCCGGCGAACTCGCTGGTGATCGGTTTCACATCGGGCATGCTGTCCAATATCGCCACCGAATTACTGCTGAAATGGCGACTCGACGATCCGGTGGGCGCGGTACCGGTGCATTTGTTCTGCGGCATTTGGGGAACCTTGTGCGTTGGGTTATTTGGCGACGTCAGTCAGTTTCCGAACAGCCATACGCGAATGGATCAAATCGTGGTGCAGCTAATCGGCATCGGCACTTGCGGTCTATGGACGGCGACGACGGCGTGCATCATGTTCCTGGTTTTGAAACAAATGGGTTTGCGCGTTTCGCCTGAAGAAGAACTCGAAGGTTATGACATCGGTGGTGTAGTGGAACAGCATGCTGAGACGGTGGCGGACGATCATGTCATCGTCGAGAAAGCCGGCGGTTACAACCTGATTAGTATGACCAAGTTTTTAACCATGCCGGCTAAAGAGAGAGACCGTCTCATGACCAGCGGCACCGTGCGGTTCATCAAAGGCGGCAAGGTGCTGTCGCCTGAAGAAGCGTTGAGCGGCATCAAGCCGCGCGGGCATTTGCTAGTGCTGGAAGGTATGCATGTGGGCCGGCGTATTCCGATCGTGGCGAATATCACCAAGCTCGGGAAAACCGGTGAAAATTCGGCGGTCATCAATTCCACCAACGACGGTCGTTGTTCGCTGCAAGCGCTGGGTGAGAGTAATAAAGCGGCAACGGTGAATGGCCAACCGGTTCCCGCCGACGGCGTTCCCTTAAGGAACGGCGATATCATCGAACTACTCGATACGCGTTTGCAATTTGTTAAGTGACTAAATAGTCGTTTTTTAGTTTTACGTAATGCCGCGCGGAATAAGCGAACCATGCTTTTTCCTGCGCGGTCAGTTCGCGTATGCGCTTCGCGGGGCGGCCGACGTATAAGTAGCTGCCTTCAAGTTCCTTCCCTTCGGTTACTAAACTCCCCGCGCCCAACATCACACCTTGGCGCAGGATCGCGCCGTCGAGCACGATCGAGCCCATGCCGACCAGGCAAAGATTTTCGATGGTGCAGGCGTGCAAGGTGCATTGATGACCGACGGTAACGTCGTCGCCGACGATCGTCGGGGTTCCGTCGGGGATGGCGGCGTGGGCATGCGTGACGTGGATCACGGTGCCGTCTTGGATACTGGTGCGTGCGCCGATGCGGATGCGATTCACGTCGCCGCGGATCGTGCAGTGCGGCCAGATGGAGGAATCCTCGCCGATGACGACATCACCGATCACGGTGGCCATGTCATCGACATAAGCGCTGGCGGCGATGGTCGGATGAATATTCTTATACGTTCGAATTGGCATAGGTCGTTACTCTGATGATGCGCTACGGATGCCACACAAGCGGCGGCTCTTCCAACAACGCGAGTTGTTGTTTGAGCGCGAGGATTTGCTGCTCCCAATAACGCGGCGTGGCGAACCACGGAAAGGTTCGCGGAAACGCGGGATCGTCCCATCGATGTGCGAGCCAAGCGC
>JAHFQD010000325.1 GCA_023266455.1 Candidatus Muproteobacteria bacterium | reverse complement strand
CTTACGTAATCGACGGTTACGAAATACCATGTGTTACCGAAACGTTTGCCGATGACCGAACCGGCGCCGTTGGCGAGGGCCCAGGTGTCATAGGTCCAGTGAACGGTGTTCGGCGAGCAGGCTTTGCCAGTTAAATCCGAGGTAGCGGCGCCCGAGAGCAACAAGGCTTTGTTGGTGCCTCGCACCATTTCGTTGATCGCGAGCGCGACGCTCGAGTTGGGGATGTCGGCGATCGCGTCGACTTTATCGGTATCGAACCATTTACGTACGATGCCGGTGCTGGTTTCGACGTTGTTCTTGATATCGCCGATGAGCAGCTCGACTTTCAGACCTTTCTTGTCGGCGCCGAAGTCATCCAACGCCATTTGCGCTGCGATCGTCGCACCTTCGCCGGTCGACCCCGCGTAGGGGCCGGAGAGGTCGGTCAGCACGCCGATTTTGACCACGCCGTCGGAAATCTGCGCCTGCGCCGTCGTGGCGGCGAACAGACATAGAAACGAGATAATTACGCGCGGCCTTACCATGATGCCTCCATTCAGTTCGAGATTCCCTAAACCAGCGTAGTCTACACCTGCTTCATCGCTAGTCGCCGCGCGCGGTCCCCTCGCGCCGCGGATCGGCGCCGGCGGACCAGCCGCTTGGTATGCGTAGAATGCCTTGCAACCCCGATGTTTGATCGACAACGCGTACATTGTGACCGCGTGCTTTTAACGCTTCAATCAATTCGTCGTTGGCGAAACCTTTTTCCAATTCCGTAGGACCGTTACGGCTGCCGAAGTTCGGTAACGCGATGGCATCTTGTACGCCGAGTTTCCAATCCAAGGTGCCGATGATGACTTTGGCGACGTAATTGATGATCGACGGGCCACCGGGCGAGCCGATGACGAGAAGCAATTGGCGATTTGTTCTATCGAAAACGAAGGTCGGTGCCATGGACGAGCGCGGACGTTTGCCGGCTTGCGCGCGGTTCGCGACCGGTTTGCCATTCTGCGTCGGCGTGAACGAAAAATCGGTGAGCTGATTATTCAATAAGAATCCGCGCACCATGAGACGGGCGCCGAAAGCGTCTTCGATGGACGTCGTCATCGTCACCGCGTTGCCTTGGCCGTCGACGATGGAGATATGCGAGGTCGAAAAAAATTCGCGGCTGTCGTCCTGTCCCAAGTTGATTTTCGCTCCCGATGGTACGCCGGGTTCGGCGACGTTCAGCGATTTTCCCCCGATCAACGCCGCGCGACGCGCGAGATAATTTTTATCGAGCAACGATAATGGCACCGGCGCGTAATCCGCGTCGGCGATGTAAACGTTGCGATCGGCATAGGCCAAGCGTGCCGCTTCCGTATAAAGGTGCACCGCTTCCGGCGCGAGCCGCCAGCTGCTGCCGACGCGCGTTGGTCGGTAGCGCTCGATGTCGGTGCGTTCCAACACGCCGAGAATCTCGCCGATGGTAATGGCGCCAGCGGACGGCGGCGCCATGCCGCAAACATCGTAGCGCTGGTGATAGACGACGCAGATCGGCGCACGTTCTTTGGCGCGATAGCGTACGAGATCGCCTTGGCTGAGACGACCCGGATTTGTCGGGTGATTGCGGACTTTGTTGATAATGTCGCGCGCGATATCGCCGGTGTACAACGCGCCCGCGCCTTTGCGCGCGATCTGCCGCAGCGTGGCAGCGAGTGCGGGGTTTTTCAAAAGTGTGCCGACTGCTTTCGGCGTGCCGTTGAAATTATAAAAATACGCCAACGCCACCGGATCGTTTTTCAAACGCGTCTCGCTGGCGAGCAACGCGTGCAGCCGCGCGCTCATGGCAAATCCGTTTTCCGCCAAACGGATGGCGGGATCGAACAACGACGCCCAGGGTAGGCGGCCGTATTGTTGATGCGCCAGTTCCAACATGCGTAACACGCCGGGCGTGCCGACCGAGCGACCGCCGGTGACGGCGTCGAGGAACGCCATCGGATCGCCGTTGGTTTTCAGGAACAAGGCTTCATCGATTTCCGCCGGTGCGGTCTCGCGGCCGTCGAAACTTTTTACCGTGTTGCCGTCGTAATGCAACATGAACGCGCCACCGCCGATGCCCGAGGATTGCGGTTCGGTCAGCGTCAATACCATCTGCACTACGATCGCGGCGTCGACCGCGCTACCGCCGGCTTTCAGCGTTTGATAACCGGCGTCTGTCGCCAGGGGATTGGTCGTCGCCACCATGAAGCGTTTCGATTGCCAACCGGGTTTGTCGATCCACCCGGAAGGACCTTCGGGTTGGGAGAGGCCGGTGGGCGTGCAGGAACCGAGAGCGAATACGAAGCATGCGACGCCGAGGAGGCGCATGACGGTGAGCACGAGATGTCGACGCATGATTCCTCTTTCGCGCCGCGTCTCATGGAACGCGGGGCATTTTAAAAGGTAATTCGTAAGCCTAAACCAAAATCATAGACCGTCGCCGGCACATTGATTGCGGAAATAGTCCGTCCTTGATAGGTCATTCGCGGCGTATTGAGAGCGTAAGTGAATTCACCGCCTTCGCGGCCGTGGTGATATTGCACATAGGTCTCGAACGTGATCTGCGTATCAGCTTGCCACGTGAAGTTGAGGCGCGAGAGATACGACTTGTCCGACAGATTGCTCAGCGTCGACAACGTATAAGACGTTTTCTTTTGTGAATCGAAACCTTCGGCGGTCAGATACAGCGCCGCGTACTGTTTGCCGGTGTACAGCGCCTGATACTGATTGGTCAGCACCAAAAGCGGATAGACCGCGGTGTCGTCGTATCCCAAGGGATTGTAGAAATACTCCGCGCCGACGGTGGCGAGACGATTCGCTTTCCACGGGAACGAATAGTTTCCGCCGCCGCTGATTTGGAGGAACGGGCCTTGACGCGTGTTGCTTGTGAACAAGGTGGAAATATCCGCGCCGTCGGCTAAGGGCGCGGTCG
>JAHFQD010000324.1 GCA_023266455.1 Candidatus Muproteobacteria bacterium | reverse complement strand
CACGCAAGAACGAAACCGCAACGAACGCAGCGCGCTGTACTCGCAAGAAATGAGCGCGAACTCACAACGTCGCACGCGCATCGTCAACGACTTACAACAAGCGGTCGACATCGATCAGCTGCTGCTGAATTTTCAACCACAACAAGAATTGTCGACCGGAAGAATCATCGCGTGGGAAGCGTTGTTGCGGTGGCCGCATCCGGAACTCGGCATGGTGTTGCCGTCCGAATTGATTCCCATCGCCGAACAAACCGGGTTGATTTCGAACGTCGGGCGCTGGGTGTTACGCACCGGCTGCCAACAAGTAAAAATCTGGTCGGACGCGGGCCTGGGCGCGCAGCGCATCGCCATCAACTTATCGGCGTTGCAACTACAGCAACCCGATATCGCCGCGCAGATAAACGAGGTATTGGCGCGGACGGGGTTGGAACCGAAACGCTTGGAGCTGGAGATTACCGAAAGCGCCATCATGCATGACCAGAAGCGGGCACAAGAAACCTTGGCGCAGTTAAAAAAAATCGGCATCCGCATCGCGATCGACGATTTCGGCACGGGTTATTCGGGACTGAGCTACATCAAAGATTTTCCGGTGGACATCGTCAAGATCGACCGATCGTTCTTGACCAACGTACAGTCCGACGCGCGCGCGGCGAAACTCTATGCGTCGGTCGTCAACATGGCACGCGGGTTGAATCTGTTCATCATCGCCGAGGGCGTCGAAGCGCAGGAAGATCTCGATTTCGTATCGCGTTCCGGTTGTCACGCGATCCAAGGCTATTTCTTCAGCACCCCGCTGCCCGCGGCGCAAGCCGAACAAATGCTGCGCACGGTGAGTGCCGCCGACAAAATGGCGCCGGCAACATCGGCGGCGCCTAAACGTAAACCGCTCTAAACCACCCCGCCGTTACCGATACGCTTTCACCCGCTGTTCGATGTCGACCGGCTTCACTAAGTGCGCGATAAAACCAGCGGCGACGGAATGCTCGCAAATCGAGCGCCAAACCGATATGAATAAAATATTATTCAACTGAACGGGAGTGCGACGACTTCGATTCACACCGTCGGGGGAGATTTGCAAAAGGGACGAATTGGTGGCTATGGGTGGACTCGAACCACCGACCTCAGCATTATGAGTGCCGCGCTCTAACCAGCTGAGCTACATAGCCATGAACTGAAAAAAAGGAGCGTAAAGATACCGACAACCACCTTTTCCGGCAAGAAAAGGGTTTTTCGCTACACGTTAAAACGAAAATGCATCACATCGCCGTCGTGTAGGACGTAGTCCTTACCTTCGAGACGTAAACGGCCGGCGTCGCGCGCGCCCGGCTCGCCGCGGTATTTGACGTAATCGTCATAAGCGATCACTTCGGCACGGATGAAACCGCGCTCGAAATCGGTATGAATGACCCCCGCGGCTTCCGGCGCTTGCGCGCCTTTGCGTACAGTCCAGGCGCGGACTTCTTTGACGCCAGCGGTGAAGTAGGTCAGTAAGCCGAGCAAATCATGCCCGGCGCGGATCACACGATTCAATCCGGCTTCGTTCAAGCCCATATCGGCGAGAAACGTGACTTTGTCGTCATCGCTCATCTCCGACAACTCCGCTTCGATCTTGGCGCAGATCGGCACTACCACCGAATTTTCTTCGTGCGCCAATTTCGCGACTTTGTCCAATTGCGGATTGTTAGTGAATCCGGTTTCGTTGACGTTGGCGATGTACATCGTTGGTTTAGCGGTGAGCAATCCGAATGACTTCAGCAGGCGACGCCCTTCGGCGTCGAGCGCGACACCGCGCGCCGGTTTGCCGTCGTTCAATTGCGCTTGGACTTTCCCCAGAATCTCGCGCAACTTGATCGCGTCTTTGTCGCCGCCTTTAGCGTTCTTATCGTTACGCACGATGGCTTTTTCCACCGTGTCCAAATCCGCCAACGCGAGTTCGGTGTTGATGGTGGCGATATCGGATAACGGATCGACGCGCCCCGCCACATGGATGACGTTGTCGTCGGCGAAGCAACGCACCACGTGCGCGATCGCGTCGACTTCACGGATGTGCGACAGGAATTTATTACCGAGCCCTTCGCCCTTCGACGCGCCCGCGACTAAACCAGCGATGTCGACGAATTCCATGACGGTCGGAATAATTTTTTCCGGCTTGGCGATGTCCGCGAGATTTTGTAACCGCGGATCGGGCACTTCAACAATGCCGACGTTCGGATCGATGGTGCAAAACGGATAATTTTCCGCCGCGATGCCCGCGCGCGTGAGCGCATTGAAAAGCGTCGATTTGCCTACGTTCGGTAGGCCGACGATGCCACATTTGAAACCCATGTCGTTCTCGTGTTCGCTTATTTCGCCGGGTCGTTTACATGCAAAGTATTCATCACTTTCTGAAATTGGCCCTGAACGATTTCAGAAAGATGTTGGCGGCCGCGCTCGATCGCTTGATCGATCAACGTTTGTTCATCCGCCGTCGATTTTCGTAAAACATAATTGACCACTTGCGCCACCGAGCCCGGATGGCCGACGCCGATGCGCAACCGCGCATAATCTGGCGAGCTCAATTTTTCCGTCACGTCGCTCAGACCGTTATGACCACCGCTGCCGCCACCGACTTTCAAACGCACCGTACCCGGTGGCAGATCGATTTCATCGTGCGCCACTAAAATTTCCGTCGGTGGAATTTTGTAGTAATGCGCGAACGTCGATACCGACTCGCCGCTGCGATTCATGAACGTCTGCGGCGCCAACAACCAGACTTCTTTCCCGTCGACGACGCAGCGCCCGACGTCCGCGGAAAACCGCGCTTCGTGGCGCAACGATCCGCCGCCGCGAAGCACGGCATCCAGAAAACGGAACCCGGCGTTATGCCGGGTTTCCGCGTACTCGGGACCCGGATTGCCGAGCCCCACGATCAGGGAGATACCCTGTGCCATGGCA
>JAHFQD010000323.1 GCA_023266455.1 Candidatus Muproteobacteria bacterium | reverse complement strand
AGGATCGGCGCGAGATACAAGCCGACGTCGATCTTTCCGTGTTGCGAATAACCTTGCCGGCACCGCTCGATCGTCCCGCGGGTTTGTCGCCCGATAAATTAACCGTGCGCACCGAATCCGCCACCCGCGATGGGTTGACCTTGGTCGTGAACGCGGGTTCGTTGTTGCAAGGACGTCTGCGCTTCGTGCGCGAAGACAATTGGCGCTTGCGGACCGGACGGTTAGTTTTCACCGAATCTACGCGCGCGCCGGCCGATGTCACGTTACCGTCGGATCGCGGACTGCTAGTGCAACTGCGACTGAACGAACTCGACATCGATCGTTGGTTGCCCTTTTTCGAGAACGATGGTGTTGGCGAAGCGCCGACGTGGCTCGCGCGCATCAACGCCGACATCCGCGGGTTCACATTGCTCAATCGCGATTTCCGTTATATGAGCTTGGACTTGCTGCGGGAGAAAGACGGTTGGAGCGGCAGCGCCACCGGCACGGCGGGCAGCGGAAAACTGCGTTTTGTCATGAAGCCGACGAAGCGCATCGAACTTGATCTCGCGACCTTGTCGTTGCCGGCAGCGAAATCGAAGGAGAGTTCTGCCAAGTCGGAAACCGATCCGCGCAAATTTCCGCAGGTCTCGCTCAAGGCCAAGTCATTCCAAATTAAAAATAAAGATTTCGGCGAACTGGATTTCAACGCGGTGCCGTTCGAATGGGGATGGAATATCACGCGCTTGATCTTCACGCGGCCAGAGTCGACTTTCGATTTGCACGGCGATTGGCGTCTGGAGCGCGGCCGTCAATCGACGCAACTTACGATGCGTTTCGCCAGTCGCGACTTCGGCGCGACGATGGCGGCACTTGGCGTCGCCGATCAAGTCGAAGAAGGCGAAGTGGATATCAAATCGCAATTGTTTTGGACCGGCGCGCCGGCCGACGTCGAATACGCCAACCTTAGCGGTAACGTCGAGATCGACGCTAAGAAAGGTCGCTTCCTACAAGTGAAACAGGGCGCGGCGCGGTTGTTCGGTCTCCTCGATCTGTCGGCGATCGGGCGCGTGCTGACGCTCGACTTCGGTTCGATGTTCGGTAAGGGATTTCCGTTCGATAAGATCAAAGGCAATATTGGTATCGATCACGGTAATGCGCACACTGATTCGCTCTCCATCGCGGGACCTTCGGCCACCATCGACGTCAATGGTCGCGTCGGTCTGGTCGCCGAAGATTTCAATTTGTCGTTGAACGTCCATCCCAGCCTTTCCGGCAGTGTCACCATCGCGAGCTGGTGGCTCGGCGGTCCGCAGGTGGCGTTGTGGAGTTACGTTATTCAGAAAATGTTCAAGAAACAGATACAGGAAGGCACGCAGGTGACGTACGTGGTCCAAGGACCGTGGGCTGATCCCAAGGTGACGCGTCATCTAATCGAAGAAAAAAAGACCGAGCTGGGACCGACGCAGAATTAAAAAGCGTGACGCACGATCACGCTATACTAGCCCCCATGTTTCGCGCTTTTATTGTCGTCCCAAATTCTCGCCGCATTTCTTTGGCCTCATTCTCTTCCGCAGGCGCCGGTAGGTTAGCGTGATGCATACCTTGAGAACTCCCCTCCGCGTCGCCATCGTTATCGCTTGCGGCGCCGGTGCTAAGGAAACCGAGTTGCACGTAGGTCCAGGGAAGCCATGAATCGTATTGCCGCTATTCAAATGACCGCTGGCGCTGATGTCGGCGTGAATCTCCGCGAGGCGGGTCGGTTCATCGCCGCCGCCGCGCGCGCCGGCGCGAAGTTGATCGTGCTGCCGGAAAATTTTTCGTGCATGCCGAAAACTGATGTCGATCGGTTCGCGATCGCCGAGGAAGACGGCCGTGGCGCGGCGCAGGATTTTCTCGCTGAACAGGCGCGTGCCAACAAGATTTGGTTGGTGGGCGGAACCGTGCCGATCAAGACCGGTGCCGGCAAGGCGCGCTCTGCGTGCTTGCTTTTCGACGACGGCGGCAAGCGCGTGGCGCGCTACGACAAAATGCATTTATTCGACGTGCATCTGTCCAACGGCGAGGTGTACGAGGAATCGCGCACTATCGAAGCGGGCGGGGACGTGGTGGTCGCGGATACGCCGTTCGGAAAACTCGGATTAGCGATTTGCTACGACGTGCGTTTTCCAGAACTGTTTCGCGCGCTACTTGATCGAGGCGCGGAGATTTTGGCGTTCCCGGCGGCGTTTACCGCCATCACCGGCCGCGCACATTGGGAAATCTTGGTGCGGGCACGGGCGATTGAAAATTTCGTCTATGTCGTTGCCTCGGCGCAGTGGGGCGCGCATGCCAACGGGCGTCACACGCACGGCGATAGTATGATCGTCAATCCGTGGGGAGAAATTCTGGATCGATTACCGCAAGGCACCGGTTACGTCGTGGCCGAGATCGATCGTGAAGAACAAGCGCGGTTGCGGGCGAGTCTTCCCGCCATCGAACATCGGAGATTATAAATATGAGTAGCATGTTGCTTCAGGCGCGGACGCGGTTGCTCGAACCCGCCGGCATCGATGAAAACGAACTCGGGCGTTTGTTCGGCGCGCTGATGGATGCGCGTGTCGACTACGGCGATTTGTATTTTCAATACAGTCGGCACGAATCCTGGGCGCTGGAAGAGGGTATCGTCAAAGCCGGTTCGCATAACATCGAATCCGGCGTCGGCGTGCGCGCGGTGGCCGGGGAAAAAACTGGTTTTGCCTATTCCGACGAGATCATGTTGCCGGCGCTGCTGGAAGCGGCGTCGAGCGCGCGCGCGATCGCGCACGGGCAGGGCAATATACGCGTGCCGATGGCGTTTCGCGGCACCACCGGATTGAAGCTTTACGACGCCGAAGATCCGATAGCAAGTTTGCCAGACGACGAGAAAGTGAAGTTGCTCGAGCGCGTCGAGCGCGAAGCGCGCCGGATCGATCCACGCG
>JAHFQD010000322.1 GCA_023266455.1 Candidatus Muproteobacteria bacterium | reverse complement strand
ATTTGATTCCCAGTTACTCCCTCGGCACGGCGTTTCTCGGTTACGCCGCGCTCATCGATACGCAACTGCTCATAGAGGGGCAACGACTCGCCGAGTTACGGATTCCCGGCATTCATCTGGTACACAAAAACGGCAGCTGGCAACGCGAACCGATTGACGAAAAAATTTCCGTCGACCGACTGAATGAACTCGTGGCCGAATGGCAAAATGCGCGCGCGCTGTCGGTCGAGCGGCTGTCATCCCGACCAACGTTGGATCAAGTGCAGATCGTTTTCGACGGCGATGGTAAAAACGAAACCCTGACGGTAGACGTGTTAGCGTATAAGCCGCAATTTGTGTTGGCACGTCGCGACGAAGGATTGGAATATCATTTCCCCGAAGAAATTGCGAAACGTCTGCTGACGCTGGAACCGAAGAACGAGTAAGCGACCCACAATTCGATGCCTGAATTACCCGAAGTAGAAACCGCCAGGCGCGGCATCGCGCCGCTCATTACCGGACAACGTGTCGCACGCGTCGTCGTGCGCAACCCGCGTCTACGATGGCGCGTGCCGACGCAGCTGGCGCGTGAACTACCGGGGCAAAAGATCAACACGGTGGATCGTCGCGCAAAATATCTGCTGCTCGCAACCGACGCCGGCACGATCGTCATGCATCTCGGCATGTCCGGCAGTTTGCGCGTCGTCGACGCATCCCTGCCGCCGCAAAAGCACGATCATGTCGATATTGTGTTCGATAACGGCCGTTGCCTACGTCTGCGAGATCCACGGCGTTTCGGCGCAGTCTTATGGACCAGCGATCCCGAGCACCATCCTCTGTTGGCTAACTTGGGTCCCGAGCCGTCCAGCGACGATTTCAACGCCGCCTATCTCTTCGAACGATCCCGTAACCGGCGGCGTGCGGTGCGTGATTTTTTATTAGATGGCCAGATCGTGGCGGGCGTCGGCAATATCTACGCGAACGAGGCGCTGTTCGCCGCCGGCGTGCGCCCAGCTCGACACGCAGGCCGATTAACCTTGAAGCAATGCGCAAAATTAGTAAAAACCATCCGTGCGACCTTGGATCGAGCGATCAAGGCTGGCGGCACCACCCTGCGAGATTTTCAAAACCACGACGGGCTTCCAGGCTACTTCCAATTGAAGCTAAACGTTTACGGCCGGAAGGGAGACGCCTGTCCGCGTTGTACCACGAAGATTAAGCACCTTAACCTAGGACAAAGATCCGCTTTCTTCTGCCCAGAGTGCCAGTTATAGACTAAACTTCAAAAAGTCGTCGAGGTGACGGGTCGAACTTACTGATAAATAAGGCTTGATCGCTCACCTCTTGAAGAGATCCTGAAACGCGAAATATTCTTGTAATAACGCAACGGATCTCGGTGGGCGCAGTCGGGATACTTGGCAATAATAATAAAGATATCCCGGGGCTCTATAAGATCAACCGATCTAACAAGACGAGCGGTGCATGCAAATACCAGCACAGTTGTTCGAACAACACTTCGAAATCTACGGCGCGTGGCGCAGCGGTTTGGCGAAGTCGATCGCCGATCTGAAACAATGGCTGCAATCGCAAGACCTCGGCGACGCGCAAACCAACCAACGCATGGATCATGTTCTGTCGACGCTGCGCGACGACAAGTTGTACATCGCCTTCGTCGCCGAATTCTCGCGCGGTAAATCGGAACTGATCAACGCTATCTTCTTCGCGCACTTCGGTGCGCGCATCCTGCCATCGAGCGCCGGACGCACGACCATGTGCCCCACCGAACTGGTTTGGGATCCGGAACAAGAAGCGAGTCTGAAACTGCTTCCGATCGAAACGCGCAAGAGCGGAACCACGATTTCCGAATACAAAGGTTTCCCGGAAGAATGGCAAAGCTTCCCGTTGGAAACGCAATCGCCGGAATCCATGGCGAAGACCTTGTCGCAAATCGCCGAGATCAAGCACGTGCCGCGCGAAGAAGCGCAAACGCTCGGCTTCCATGTGGCCGAACAAGAAACCGAAACCGGTATGCGCCTCGCCGACGACGGCTTGGTGGAAATTCCCAAGTGGCGTCACGCCATCATCAATATTCCGCATCCATTGTTAGAACAAGGCTTGGTGATTCTCGATACACCGGGCTTGAACGCGCTCGGCGCGGAACCGGAACTAACGTTGTCGATGTTACCGTCGGCGCACGCGGTGCTATTCATTCTCGCGGCGGACACCGGCGTCACCAAAAGCGACATCGACGTATGGCACGACCACATCGGCGCGCGCAAAGAAGGACCGAATAAAGGTCGACTCGTAGTTCTCAACAAAATCGACGGGTTGTGGGACGAACTCCGCGATTGGAAGGAGGTGGAGAGCGAAATCAGTCGACAAATCCGCGATACCGCCAAACACTTGCAGATTCCCGAGCAGAACGTGTACCCGGTCTCGGCGCAGAAAGCGCTGCTCGGCAAGGTTAAACACGATCTTAAGATTCTCGAACGCTCGCGCATCGGCGCGCTGGAAGAAGCGATGGCGAAAGAGCTGTTGCCGGCCAAACGCGAAATCGTGCGCGACAATATCGCCGGCGACATGCAGGAAATCATCCGTACCTTACGCGGCACCATCAGCCAACGTTTGAAAGGCGTGTACGAGCACATGGAAGAAGTATCGAGCCTGTCGGGCAAGAACGCCGATGTGGTCGAACATATGATGCAGAAAGTTAAAGTCGATAAGGAAGTCTTCGAAAAAAGTTTACAACGCTTCCAAGCCACGCGTGCGATTTTCGCGCAGCAAACCAACGTTCTGTACTCGCATCTAAACGTGCAGAACCTGGACTCGCTCATCGCCCAAACCAAGCGCGACATGGAGATCGGCCTCACCACGCTCGGCCTGCGCAATTGCATGGAAAATTTCTTCAAGCGCGCGCTAGAAGCGATGGAAGAAGCCGCCAAACAAGCGCAAGAAGTCAA
>JAHFQD010000047.1 GCA_023266455.1 Candidatus Muproteobacteria bacterium | reverse complement strand
TTCCTGCCGCATCTGCAAGCGCCGAAGCCGTATCAGAACGACGACTTCGTGTTGATGTACATGCAAACGCAGCGCAATCTGGAACTGGTAGAAAATATTTTTCAGGGCACGGACGAAGGTACGTTGTTTTCCGTGCTTGATCATGGCGCCACTAGCATGGGACGGCGGCGTTTACGGCATTGGCTGCTGCATCCGCTGCGTAATGTCGCGACGATTAACGCGCGGCAAGACGCGGTCGCAGAACTGGTGCAGAGCCATGGTTTGCGCGACGAGTCACGCCAGGTGCTCGGCGGAATCTTGGATCTCGAACGGCTCACATCGCGCATCACCTCGGCAATCGCCAATCCGCGCGATCTAGCGTCGTTGCGCGCGTCGATCGCACCGTTGCCGGCGTTGAGAACGATACTCGGCGCGGTGAAAACACCGCTGTTACGCGAATTACACGAGCGATTGGATACGCTCGAAGACGTGCACGCCGAGATCGCACGGGTGCTGGTCGATGAACCGCGCGCGGTCACGCGCGAAGGTGGGCTTATCCGTACCGGCGTTTCGGCGGATTTAGACGAGCTGCATACCTTGCAGCAAGACGGCAGCGGGTGGTTGGCGAATCTCGAAGCGCGCGAGCGCGAACGCAGCGGTATTCCGAATCTCAAAGTCGGCTTCAACAAGATTCACGGTTATTACATCGAAATCACTAAATCGTATCTGCGTTTGGTGCCGACGGATTATCAACGTCGTCAAACGTTAGTGAATGCCGAACGTTTCATCACCGAAGATTTGCGTCGATTCGAGTCAAAGAGTTTATCCGCCACCGATCGCGCCAAAGAAATCGAATACGAATTGTTTGTGGCGTTGCGTGATCACGTTGCCAGCCATGCGGATCGATTACGTCGCACCGCCGAGGTATTGGGCACGCTCGACGTTTTAGGCGCCTTCGCGAACGTCGCGACGCTGAAAAATTGGACACGGCCGGAAATTTCCGACGAAGACGGCATCGCGATTCAAGAAGGCCGTCATCCGGTCGTCGAGGCGCTGGCCGACGGTTTCGTGCCCAACGATTTGCAATTGGATCGAAATAAATCGTTCCTGCTGCTTACCGGACCGAACGCCGCCGGCAAAAGTACGTATGTGCGGCAAGCGGCGGTATTGGTATTGCTGGCGCAAATCGGCAGCTTCGTGCCGGCGCAGCACGCGCGCATCGGCGCGGTCGATCGCATTTTCACGCGCGTCGGCGCCGCCGATTTTCTCGCGCGCGGTTTGTCGACGTTCATGGTCGAAATGATGGAGACAGCGAATATTCTGCGTTACGCCACGCCGCGCAGTTTGGTGATCCTCGACGAAGTCGGTCGCGGCACCGGCAGCGCCGACGGCGAGGCGATCGCGCAAGCAGTAGCGGAAGCGTTGGCGCAGAACGTCGGCGCGAAAACTTTATTTACCACGCATTATCACCAACTCGCCGCGCTCGCGGAGCGTATTCCTACCATCGCCAATGCAAGGCTCGCGGTACGCGAAGAACGCAACGAAGTGACGTTTTTATATAAAGTCATGCCGGGTGCGGCGCAAAAGAGCTACGGCATCAACGTCGCGCAACTCGCTGGGTTGCCGGCGGCGGTGGTGCAACGCGCGGCCGCGTTATTGGCAGAATGGGAGCAAGGAATGCCGAAGGCCGATAAATCCACCTCGATGCCACCCGCGCCCGTGCGCTCGGCGGCATATGAAGCCTTGCTGATTTATTTGCGACGCCTCGATCCCTTGCACACCACGCCGATCGAAGCGCTGCAGCATTTGGCAGAATTAAAATCGCTGGCGTCACAAATACCGGACAAGAATGAAAAGCGCGCGCATGAAAGCGCGCGCGTGGTGAAACTATGAATATCCGCGTGTTACCACCAGACGTACAACAACGCATCGCCGCCGGCGAAGTCGTCGAACGACCGGCGAGCGTGCTTAAGGAACTGATCGAGAATGCGCTCGACGCCGGCGCGCAAAATGTGTGCGTGGACGTACAAGAAGGCGGACGCCGATTGATCCGTGTAACCGACGACGGCTGTGGCATAGACCCCGGCGAAGTGCCGCTCGCGTTCGAACGCTTCGCCACTAGCAAGATCAGTTGTGTCGATGATCTCGCCAGTCTGCGCTCGTTCGGTTTCCGTGGAGAAGCGCTGGCGAGTATCGCTTCGGTATCGCGAGTGCGCGTACTCACGCGTACCCGCGATAGCTTGCTCGGCACCGAAGCGCGTTTGGAAGGTGGGCGCGTGGTGTCGCTTGGCGAAGCCGGCGCGCCGATCGGGACGCGCTTCGAGGTGTGGGATTTGTTCTACAACACGCCGGCGCGGCAAAAATTTCTGCGTAGCCTTAAAACCGAATACGGCCACATCTTGCGCGTCTTCACCGATTTCGCGCTGGCGTTTCCGGATAAATATTTTTCGCTCACCATGGACGGCCGTGAGCTTCACGGTTTCCCATCGACGACGGCGGCCGAGCGCGTCGCGGCGGTGTTCGGGCAGCAGGCGGCGTCGCAGTTGGAAGAGTTCGATGAGATCGGCGCGTGGGGGCGCATCTGGGGTTTTGCCATGACCGGCGACGCGATTGGACAGCGGCGCGTGTACCTCTACGTGAATCAACGCCCGGTGCGCAGTCCGATTTTGCAGCGGGCGGTCACCGAAGGTCTGGACGGAATGCAGGGCTTGGTCGTGTTATTCGTCGATGCGCATGCCGCCGAGGTCGACGTCAATGTTCATCCGGCTAAAACCGAAGTGCGCTTCCGCCAGCCGCACGACGTGTACGAACGCGTGCGCCACGCGCTGAAACGACGTACACGTGCTTTCAATTCACCGTATTTGAAAGCGGCCGAAGACGGCGCCGACTATAACGCGCTCGATTTCAAACTGCTCGGACAAGTCGAAGACACGTTCCTGCTGCTACTCCATGATGGACACGTCTATTTTCTGGATCAACACGCCGCCGAAGAATGTGTGTTCGTCGAACGGCTGCGGCAAGGCAAAGCAGGACGACGCGATTTAATCGCGCCGCAAATCGTTACGCTGACCGACGAAGAACGGGCGTTCATTGATACCCATGCCGAGGCGATTGCGGCCTGCGGTTTCGGCATCGAGTCATTCGGACCGTCTGTAGCCGCGCTGCGGACGATACCGGAGATGGTGTCGCCGAAAGACTCCGCGCGGGTTTTTTCGCAGATGTTGGCGCGGGCGCGCAGCGGCCGCGAGGATTTCGCGCAAGCGCTGTCGTGTTTGTCCGCGGTCAAAGCGGGCGTTTCTTTGGAACGCGAACGGCAGGAACGCCTGGTCGCGGATTGGCGTCGAACGGCGAATCCGCACGCCTGCGCTCATAACCGTCCGGTCTATCACCGTGTAGCGCTGGACGAGGTCCGCCGTAAAGTGGGTCGTACGGGGTTAAGCTGCGAGTTCGATCAGAAAAATCACAATCACGTTTGTTTGAGCGGAGAAACGCAAAACGTCGAGTAAACGCCATTTTTTCGAATCCAATCTTATCGGGCTATAGCTTGTGAATCGCAATACTTGCCACGATCACGGAACAATCGGATAAAATACGCCGCCGTATCGTTTAAGAACTTTGCATTCGTCGGTGTGGCGTGTTTTCTATCCGTCGTTCTCCGGGAAAGAAAAAAACCACGATTCGTTTCCGAGCGTGCGACAGCTGTAGTCAGCCAATGTGTTTTAGTCCCGAGTGCATCATCCAGTTGCACCGATGATGTGTATAAGGCATAGAAATTGCACATTTTTTTGGCGGCCGTTGGCGAATCCTGAGCAATTTCCGAAGCGGTAGCGCAGGGAGGCGTCTGGTCGTTTGACCACGCCCATGTTCGGTCATCTCGTTGTCTTCGTCGTAAGTGGTATCGCTGTGTGCGACGCGAGTGGCGTCACGCGATGATAACGTTCGGCTGAGATATTGAGAGTAACGATTGAATTAAGGGGTTGGAATAAAAAAGATGATGGTCCGGATCTTTAAGCACTACGTGCCGGGACAAGTTATTTTCTTGGCATTGGCCGATATATTGATCCTTTTCTCCGCGATGTACCTAGGCGTACAGCTGCGGTTTCTCATTGGCGATACCTATGGGTTGGAAGACGTTCTTCCGATCTGGCCTAAGGCTTCGTCTTACGCGACGGTATTGTTCCTGATCATGAGCGCGATGGGATTGTACGAGCGCGAGCTGATCGATGGGCGCTGGGAATATTACGCGCGTTTCATGATGAGTTTGGTACTCGGACTCATCGCGATGATCGCGATTTTCTATTTGTTCCCGCAATTGTTTCTCGGTCGCGGCGCTTTCGCGCTGACCATGCTGTTCTCCGTGCTGGGCGTTATTCTCGCGCGCGGCGTTTTCTTGCGCGTTATCAATCACGATATCTTGCGGCAGCGGATCATGATCCTCGGCACCGGCAGCCGCGCGTCGACGGTGCATTCCGTGTTGCAACGACATCACCTCAGCAGAAAATTTTATGTCGTCGGTTATCTGCCGTTAGGTTCGTCACAAAATTCAGTCGATTCGCCACGGATTCTGAAGCGCGACGGATCGATCTTGGCGATGGCGACCAAGTATCAGGTCGATGAAATCGTGGTGGCGCTGCGCGAGCGGCGCGGCGGTAATTTGCCGATGGAGGAGTTGCTCGAGTGCAAGCTCGAGGGCATTAACGTCGTCGATCTCTCGTCCTTTTTCGAACGCGAGACCGGACATGTGCAAATCGATTCGCTTAATCCGAGCTGGATGGTGTTTTCCGACGGATTCTGCCGCACCTCCGCGCGCAATCTCGTGAAACGTATTTTCGACGTCGGTACGAGTTTGCTGCTGCTGGCGGCGACGCTGCCGGTTTTTGTTATTACCGCGATACTCATCGTCATCGAGAGCGGCATGCCGATCTTTTACCGCCAGGTGCGTGTCGGCGAATGCGGACGTCCGTTCCCGGTGCTGAAGTTTCGCAGCATGCGTACCGACGCTGAGCGCGACGGCGTACCGCAGTGGGCAAAAAAAGGCGACGCCCGCGTCACCCGTGTCGGAAAAGTAATCCGCAAATTGCGTATCGATGAACTACCGCAGTTGTTCAACGTGTTGCGCGGCGATATGAGTTTCGTCGGACCGCGTCCCGAACGACCGTTCTTCGTGCGCGAATTGGAAAAACAAATTCCTTATTATGCGAACCGTCACACGGTTAAACCGGGTATCACCGGTTGGGCCCAGGTTCGCTATCCGTACGGCGCATCGGTCGAAGATGCGCGTGAAAAACTGCAATACGATCTCTATTACGCCAAAAACCATTCGCTGTTTTTGGACATTATTATTTTGCTACAGACCGCGCAGGTCGTGATCTTAGGTAAAGGCGCACGCTGAGACGCGAATTATTTCGTGACCTTAAGCGGCGACAGCGGGGATTCGCGCCAAGCGACGACGCGGTCGCCGCTGAAAACAACCTGCGACGCGCCGTACTCCCAAAGATTCTCCGATTCGCGTGTCGGTTTCCCCTGAATCGCGCGGACTTCGCCTTTCGATGAACCACGCGTGAAAAAGGACAAGGTGGTGCGATCGTTTATCGGCGCGATGACTTTTAGCGGATTGTCGGGATGCAGGTCCCAACGCGACACTTTGCCCTTGGTGAAATAGACCTTCGATTGTCCGTAGTACCACACATTGGATTCAGTGCGCGTCGGGGTGCCTTGTACCGTATAGACCTCTCCCAGCGTCGAACCGATCGTAAAACGCGCTTCCGTTTGTTCGGGTACCGCTGGTTCCGTTTTGGTTTGTTCGGCGCCGACGACACTCGGATTGGATTCCTCGATCGTGTTAATAGGAGCCGGGGTATCGGGAGCGTCTTCGACTAGGTAAAAAACCACAACGGCTATGCCGATTATCATGACTCCGAACGTCGCATGCCGACGCGGCCAGAGCGATATTCGGCGACCGGTGTTTTTACGGCTCGAACTCGTCGGCGCATTTTGCGGTTTGGCGGCGGGTTGTGGCTCCACAGACGCCCGCGTGACGTAATTCGGTTGTATTGGCGGGCAAATACCGTGTTGCGCGTGGTATTCCTCTAAGAAACGATAGGCCTCCGTAATCGCCTTTATCTTTTCTTCCGCGGCATTACGCTGATTTCGACTTTCGGGGAAACGGTCCGGATGCCACTTTTTAACGAGGCTTCGATAGCTTTCTTTAACGTCGCGCCAATCTGCGCCTGGAGAAATGCCTAAAACTCTATAGCAGTGCGCATAGTCGGGAGACATAAGTTGTATTCTACTGGTCCGAGAAAATCCGGCTCTAGATGTTTGTTATCGGGACATATGCGAAAGTCGGGGCCGTTCCGTATATAATGCTCGTCATTCCGGGGTGGTTGCAAAACGGCACATCGTGCCGACGTGTTTAGCAACTATAAGACCTATATAAGGCGCGTGGTCCGGCTGACTGCGCAGAATAATAACGCCCCCTCGAAAAAACTAAAAATAGTTTCATTGCCGAGCTTCATCAAGGAAGAAATAAAAAAAATGAGGAGGGCGTTTTACAACAACCTTATTTATGGGATCAGATTTTATGAAGATACTTCGTTTCATCGCATTGACGATGACCGCGTTGTTGGCGGTCGCGTGTTCGAGTACACCGCCTGCCAAGGAAGACGGCGCTAAATTCGCTTCCTACGTGGAAGGCAGTTACAAAATCGGCGTCGACGACCGTTTGCAGGTTACCGTTTGGAAAAATCCAGAATTGTCCGTGGCCGTGCCAGTGCGTCCAGACGGCAAGATATCGGTTCCATTGATCGGCGATGTCGACGCGGGCGGTCATACGCCTGAAGAAGTATCGGAACTCATTCGTCACAAGCTCGCTTCCTATCTGCGCGATCCGAACGTCACCGTCATTTTGACGGACTTGCGCAGTCATGAATTCTTATCACGTGTACGCATCACCGGCGCCGTGCGCACGCCGCGATCGATTCCGTATCGCCAGGGGATGACCGTGTTGGATGCAGTGCTGGAAGCCGGCGGCATGAACGATTTCGCCGCGCCGAATCGCACCAAGTTGTACCGTCGCGACCTTAAGGAGAAGCAAAAGGTCAAAACCGACATCTATGACGTCGAGTTAGGCGACATCTTCAATAAAGGCAAACTGGAAACGAATTATCCGCTATTGCCGGGCGACGTCATCACCGTTCCAGAACGAATTTTCTAAGTGACCGTTATGAACCGAGTCCCTGAACATTTACCCAAGCTTCTGGTTAACGAAGCGTTCGTTTCCCGGAAATTGATGGTCGGCCTTTTCGTCGGCATCGCCATGACGTTGTTGATAGCCGGGCTGGTATGGCCGAAGGGCTATATGGCGTCGACGACCATCTTGGTTGAAGAGCGCAATATCATCCAGCCGTTGATGCAAGGCGCGGCGGTCACGACGGAAGTCGCCGATCGCGGTCGTCTCGCGCGCGAGATCATCTTCGGCCGCAAGCTCATGAATCAAATCTTGGGTGACGCCGGCTGGTTGAAAGGCAACATTTCGCCGATCGAGCAGGAAGAGCTGATCAAGAAGCTGACGCAGCGCACCACAATTACGAACGTCGGTCGAAATCTGATCAAACTCGATTATCGCGATGATGATGCGCAACGCGCTTATTTAACGACCAAACGTTACGCAGAAATTTTTATTGCCGAGAGTTTGGCGGCCAAGGCGGCGGAAAGCCAACGCGCGTTCGAGTTTATCGACAACCAGGTACAGGAATATCACCAGAAGTTGTTGAAGGCGGAAGAAGATCTTAAAGAATTTCGTTCCGCGAACATCGACGCACAGCCGGGATCGGATACCGATTTGGGCGCACGACTCAATACCTTGCAGCAGCGCATCGAGCAGTCGACGCAAGAACTGAAAGAAACCGAGATTCGTAAACAGTCGCTGGAGAAACAACTCTCCGGCGAAGCCGAAGTCGCGAGCGTGGTATCGCGCGAAGGACAATACCGGTCGCGCATCGTCGAGTTACAAGCGCAAATCGACACGCTGCGTTTGAATTACCTCGATACCTATCCGGACATCGTGCGTCTGCGCCACCAGATCCAAGACCTCAACGAAGCTATTGTCGTTGAACGTCAACGACGCGAAGCGGCGAAGGCGGCGGGCAGAGTGGTGTTGGACGACAGTATCGTCAACAACCCGATGTATCAGCAGTTGAAGCGCGATCTGTCGCAGAACCAAGTGCAGATCGATACGCTGATCGCACGCATCAACGAAGCCAAACGCCAATTGCAATCCGAAGTCGAACGCGGCAAGCGCGTGCGCGGTGGCGAAGCGACGTTGGCGGAACTGACGCGTGATTATCAGGTCAATCGCGATATCTATCAGGACTTATTGCGTCGTCGCGAGAGCGCGCGCGTGTCGATGAATATCGACCGTGACAATCAGGGGTTGACGTTCAAGATTCAAGAACCGGCGACGTTGCCGCTGCAGCCGAGCGGACTGCGCTTTTGGCATTTTATTTTGATTGGCATCGTGCTTGGTATCGCGGTGCCGGTCGGCGTGTTGTTCGCCAAGATCCAAGTCGATCAGCGGATTCGCGTGTCGGCATTGATCGCGGAACGGCATAAAGTTCCGCTGCTGGCGAGCGTGCCGCATCTGTGGTCGCCTGTGGAAGCGATCGGCGTTCGCAGCGATATGCGCCGATTGGCACTAATTATGGGTTCGACGTTCGCGACGCTGGCGCTGTTCATTGTGCTGCGTGCGGTGAGGGTGATCTAAACATGAGCAAAATAGAAAAAGCGTTACAACGCGCTCGAGGCGAGCAGAAGTTAGCCTTGGTGACGTCGCGGCCGTCTGCTCCCGAGGCAGAAACCACGAACGACAACCGGCAATTGATTACGGCGCCGAATCGTGGCGCACCGTTAGTTGAATTAGAAGCACGCGCTCGATCCAGCGCCGCCATCGCGCTGATGCGCGAGACGCGGTTGCTCGATAAAAACGCGCTTGCGCGTTACAACATTATTTATCCCGAACTGTCGGACGATCCGACAGTGCAGGCGTTTCGCGAAATCCGTACCAAGATTTTGCAAAAAACCATGGGCCGCAACGCCGTTATTATGGTGACCGGTGTTGGTAAAGGTAGCGGTAGCACGTTCGTCTCGATCAACCTGAGCGCGGCGTTCGCGTTCGATGCCGGTAAGACGGCGTTGATGGTGGACTGTAATCTGCGTTCGCCGTCTTTACACAAATTGCTACCCGAAGGCGGCGCGCCCGGGCTGACCGATTACTTAGAAAATTCGGACATGGATCCGGCCAACGTCATTCACTCGGTCGGTATTGAACGGCTGCGCGTAATCCCCGCCGGCGGCAATCGTGAAATTCCGGCTGAATATTTCACTTCGATAAAAATGAAGCGTTTGCTAGAGACGGTGCGGCAACGTTACGCGGAACGGTTCGTCATTCTCGATGCGCCGCCGATGACGGAATCGGCCGATACGCGGATTCTGACGGAGTTGTGCGATTACGTATTGCTCGTCGTAC
>JAHFQD010000321.1 GCA_023266455.1 Candidatus Muproteobacteria bacterium | reverse complement strand
CCGCCGGCTTTAGCAGCGACCCCACCGGGCGCGCGGCATCGAGCGCGCGATTGAATCCTTTGTAGTGCACGTCGCGCCCACCAACGAGCGCCTGTACTTCGCCGCTCTGGGTTTGCGTCACGACTAAAGCGCCTTCGAGCGCCATGCCATCTTTCTGAGGCGCTTTATCGAGCTGCGCTAAACGCTGCGCCAGCGCGCGTTCAGCCTGCGCCTGCACGCGTGGATCGAGCGTCGTAAAGACGCGCAAGCCTTCTTCGCGCAAATCGGATTCGGCGTAGTCGGCGCGCAATTGTCGGCGCACTAATTCCATAAAAGCCGGGTGCGCCGAGGTGCCCATCGACGGTTTCGGATTTACTTCCAATGGCGCGGCGCGCGCGGCGGCGTATTGCGTCAGCGGCAATACACCGCGGTCTTTCATTGCCAGCAATACCAGATTGCGACGCTCCAGCGCGCGCTCGGCATGTCGATGCGGATCGTAAGCACCCGGCCCTTTCGCCATCGCCACCAGCAGCGCCGACTCCTGCAAGCTCAGCTGCTGCACCGGTTTGCCGAAATAAAACTGCGACGCCAAACCGACACCGTGAATCGCGCGGTCGCGATCTTGTCCGAGATAAATTTCGTTAAGATAGGTTTCGAGAATTTCTTTTTTGTCGTAGTGCAGCTCGACCAACAAGGCCATGATCACTTCGGTGAATTTGCGCCCGAGCGTACGCTCCGCAGTCAGGAAAAAATTCTTCACCAATTGCTGCGTGATTGTGCTGCCGCCTTCGATGCCCTTGCCGCTCACGGTATGCACGAAGGCGCGCGCTAACCCACGCGGGTCGATGCCGACGTGGGAATAGAAGTTGCGGTCTTCGACGGTAATGAGCGCGTCGATCAAGTGCGTCGGCACGTCGTCGAGCTTCATCAACACGCGGTCTTCGTTGTGCGCTGGATATATTCCGCCGATTAATTGCGGATCGAGACGCGCGAGTGCGACGTCCTTGCCGCCCTGCGCCTCGCTTAACGCTACGACTTTACCGTCGGAAAACTCGAGACGCAGGTGTCGCGCCGGTTGCGGACCATCCCAAAAAACGAACGGTTTCACCGCGACATCGAACGTATCGCCGGCACGCGCGAACCAGCCATCGCCCTCACGCGCGCCTTCCTGATAGCCGAGTTGCCGCAGCTCCTGTTCGACCGCCGCCGGTGGGATACGCAATCCCACATGCAGTTCGAGCGGACGCGCGTACACGCGCGCCGGCAACGCGAAGCGCCGTCCTTCGAACGCGTTTAACACGCGAATATCGAGATAGAACGCGAATATCGCGATCAACAACGCGAGCGCCAACAACATCAAACGCAGCCAACGTGCGCGCAACCATTGGGGGATTTTTGGGAACCGCATGCGCGGCTATGGTATCGAAACAGCAGCGAGAAAGGGCCACCGTTGTTCGGCCCGCGAAAAGCGATGGCACCGTTTCGCGCCCTAGACGGAAACGCCGGACGCCGGTGAAGTAGAAAAAGTCCGCGTGCGCAGCAGCTCGATAAACGCCTCCGCGGAAATCGGCTGGCTGTAATAAAAACCCTGCGCCGCTTCGCAGCCATGGGCACGCAAGAACGTCGCCTGCTCTTCGCTCTCCACGCCTTCGGCGACAACTTCCAGATTCAAACTATGCGCGATAGCAATGATGGCGGTCACGAGCGCGGTGTCGTTGGGATCGAGGCCGACGCCGTTAACGAACGACTGATCTATTTTGAGCGCGTGGATCGGGAACCGTTGCAGATAGCCGAGACTGGAATAGCCGACGCCGAAATCGTCCACAACCAAGCGCACGCCCACGTCCGACAGTTGTTGCAGAAAGTGCAGATTCTCTTGGCTATGCGCCATGAGAATGCCTTCGGTGATTTCCAAATCCAGCGACGTCGGCGACAAACGATTCTCTTGCAACACGGCTTTAACCAACTCGACGAATCCCGGTCGACGCAATTGCTGCGGCGAAAGATTGACGGTCATGCGCAAGTCGGGGAAACCGGCGTCGTGCCACTGCCTAAGTTGCCCCGCGGCTTCGCGCAGCGCCCATTCGCCTAGCGGCACGATGAGACCCGTCTCTTCCGCGACTTTAATGAACTCATTCGGCGCGATTAATCCCAGCTCCGGCCGGCGCCAACGCACCAGCGCTTCGGCGGCGAACACGCGACCGCTGCCAAGATGGATCTCCGGTTGGTAATACAACGAGAACTCGTTGTTTTCGAGCGCGCGATGCAAACGGTTGGCGATGTTGAGTCGACGGCGCGCGGCATCGTTGAGGTGCGCGGTGAAGAACTGGTAATTGTCGCGGCCCTTTTCTTTGGCGTGATACATCGCAGTGTCGGCGGCGCGCAGCAAGGTTTCGACATCTTCGCCGTCGGCCGGATACAAGCTAATGCCGATACTGCCGGTTAAATGTAATTCGTGCTGCTCGATCAAAAACGGCTCGCGCAACGCTTCGAGAATTTTGTTCGAGATCAAAATCGCGTCATTGCTGTCGGCCAAGCCGGGCAAACTCAGAATGAATTCATCGCCACCGAGACGCGCGACGGTGTCGCCTTCGCGCAAGCATCCCTGCAAGCGACGCGCGGCCATACGCAGCAGACGATCGCCGATCTGATGGCCGAGCGAATCGTTGATCTGCTTGAAGCCGTCGAGATCGAGGAATAACACCGCCACTTGCTCACGCGCGCGGCGCGCGTGCACGATGACTTGGCCGATGCGATCGCGGAACAGATTGCGATTAGGCAAACCGGTCAGCGAATCGTGCTGCGCCAAATAACGGATGCGTTCTTCTGCGCGCTTGCGATCAGTGATGTCACGCGCGATGGCGGACGCGCCGCGAATCGCGCCGGCAGCGTCCTTGATCGGCGAAATTGTTAGCGAAACGTAAAGGCGCTTGCCGTCCTTGCGCACGCGCTCAGTTTCGTAATT
>JAHFQD010000320.1 GCA_023266455.1 Candidatus Muproteobacteria bacterium | reverse complement strand
TTTGAGCAACGGCAAGTAATCCGGCCCGCCGCGTAAGTTGCGTTCCCGGGCGACGATGATTTGCAAGCGATCCTTAGCAACTGAAGCGCTGGTCTTCTTTTGCGAACGAAAGTAGTCGAGGAAGCTCATGGGTTAGTTTCCAAAGATCCTTTCGAGGAAGCGTTTCTTTTCAGTGATGAAGCGGTGCGGGCGCTCTTCGCCGAGATAGCGCGCGACCGCGTCTTCGTAGGCGGTACCCGCGTCGCTTTCCAGATTTAGGATCACCGGTACACCGGAGTTGGACGCTTGCAGCACTGACTTGGATTCGGGAATCACACCGAGAAGGTCGATCGAGAGAATGTCGCGCACGTCGTCGACGCTCAGCATCTCGCCCTTTTTCACGCGCGCCGGCGAGTAGCGTGTCAGCAGCAGATGCTCTTTGATGCGCCCGTCGTTGCGTTCCGCGCGTCGGGTTTTACTGGCCAAGATGCCGAGAATGCGATCAGAGTCGCGCACCGAGGAGACTTCCGGATTGGTGACGACAATGGCGTCGTCGGCGAAATAAGCAGCGAGCATAGCGCCGCGCTCGATGCCGGCGGGCGAATCGCAGACGATGTAGTCGTAGTCTTTCGCTAATTCGGTTAGTACACGCTCCACGCCTTCTTGCGTAAGCGCGTCTTTGTCGCGCGTTTGCGAGGCGGGGAGAATCGCCAGGTTTTCTACGCGTTTGTCTTTGATTAAGGCTTGGTTGAGATTGGCTTCGCCGTTGATGACGTTAACGAAGTCGTATACCACGCGCCGTTCGCAGCCCATGATCAGGTCCAAATTGCGTAGGCCGACGTCAAAATCGATCACCGCGGTTTTGTTGCCCGCCAGCGCCAAGCCGGTCGCGAAAGCGGCGCTGGTGGTGGTCTTACCCACACCACCCTTGCCGGAGGTGACCACGATAATTCTTGCCACGCTGTGCTCCTTCTAAATAACGGTTATTTTGTTGTCTCCAAGCGTTGCGCTTGGAGACCTTCGATGATCAAACTTTCATCGCGTAAAAATATCTGTACCGACGTCCCACGTCGCGATTCGTCGATGCTGTCGCTCAGGCAGTAGTGACCGGCGATCGCGATCAACTCTGGATCCAAGTCGTGGCAGAAAATCCGTGCTTCGGTGTTGCCGCGCACGCCTGCCAGCGCACGCCCACGCAGCGAACCGTAAATATGGATGTTGCCATCGGCGAGCACTTCCGCGCCGGGGCTGACAGTACTCAAAATGATGGCGTCGCCGCCCTCGGCGTAGATCTGTTGCCCAGATCGCACCGGCTGCCGGATCAACATGTTTGTCGCGATGGGTTGTGTCGCTTCACTTTTCGCTTGTTTGCGCACGCGTTCCGGTGCGGCGGCGATCACGCCGATGCCGACGCCGGCGGCGATACCGGTGAGTACGTCGCCGGCGCCGCGTAGGCCGACGGGAACGAAACTGCGGTCCCGCAACTGCCAGTTCAGCTGTGCGATATCGAAACCGCGCTGCGCGTCTTCCGGTAAATCTTCGAAATCCAACAGAATGGGGAAATTTTGAAACAGATCCGGGGCGGTCGCTATTTTAGCGTCGAGCTGCCGGAAGAGATTCGCGATATCCGCGCTGAGCACGCGCAGGATGGAGAGCGTCATCATCCGTGCTTTGAGTTCGAACGCGGGCGCGGATTGTCGGGAAAGATTCTTGAGAGCAGTCATTCTTTACAGTCGCATCGGATGCTGAAACTTAAAGTATTCCAGTCGCTTTTGCTTTTTCTTTTGTCACCGTTAATCGGGCTGCGAGTAGGTTCCGTCGCTTTGTGTCGCGACGTATTTTTTAAAAAAGATTTTATTTTTTTAGGTGTCGTTGCGCAAACGTTGTGTTGAGACGACGACGTAATGCGGGGAAAGGACTACTTGCGTTTGCGGCGCACCTTCGTTTTTGTCGCGGGTGGTTAATGCAAGCCGAAATGCACGCCTTGAGGATCGCGGCATTCGACGAAACGTCCGAATGCTTCGCTACCCGGCCCGCGTTCCGGTGCTTGACCACCGAGCTCGTGCACTTGTTGCACGGCGATGTCATTAACGGAAAAGGAGACGATGAGGTTCTTATCGTTGTCGCCGGCGTGCAGCCGGCGCAGGTGGTTGGCGTTTGAATCTAATAATTACCGCTGCCTATTTCGTAAAACGTCCAACTGAACAACGTGGCGTAAAACGCCTGCGCTTTCGTGCCGTCTGGTATGCCGATTTCTAAAAACGACCGCGCGCTCGTCGGCGTTTCGGGGAAGTTTTTAATGGCAATCCGTCGCCGTACCGCGTGACGTTTCGGGATTAGTGTTGCTGGAACACGCGAATGTAATCGACCTCGAGCTGCCGCGTCAGCGTGGGGTCGAGCAAGCCTTTGCCCCAACTGCGCTGCCAGTTATTGTCGACCATGAGCTGGAGGATGAGGTACATCGGGCCGCTTTCGATAGTGGACGTATTGCCGTTGAACTGCGCGCATTTAACGCCGTCGATGTACCAGGCGACGTGATCGGCTTGCCAGTCCATACCTATCCTGTGAAAACTGGTGGAGTAGTCGATAGCAGCGCAGTTACCGTTGTTGCCGACGCCGCTGTTGACGGCATATGACTGGTTACGGCCGCTGTAGTGGTAGGTCATGAACATCGTCGTCGGATCGTGGCCGAGCAACTCGAGAATATCGATTTCGGTATCGAAGTCGAAAGAGTTGTCGGGGGTGATCGGCAACATCCAGAACGCGGTGAAGAATCCTTGCGTGGCCGGGAATTTCAGCCGCGCTTCGACGTAGCCGTACGTGAACTTGAAGAGATAGTCCGAACCGTTACTCGCCAAGGGTCGAGCCGTCGTCAAAATACCCGAGAGGTACGTGCACTGACCGTTTTGGCAGCCGCTGCCGGCGACGGCGGGGCTGACCGGTTGCGCGATCAATTTACCGGTGCCGCC
>JAHFQD010000046.1:2648-9557 GCA_023266455.1 Candidatus Muproteobacteria bacterium | reverse complement strand
GCTAACTTGGCCGCGAGATCGCCGGTGCCACCGGCGAGATCAAGCACCCGCTGACCGTTGCGCGCGCCGCACTGCTCCACCGCGAACCACTTCCACAAACGATGCACACCCAACGACATGAGGTCGTTCATCAAATCGTATTTAGATGCCACGGAACGAAATACGTCCGCGACCAGCCGGTGTTTCTCCGACTGTGGCACGTCGCGATAACCGAAGTGTGTGGTCTTATCCTTGGAATCGGTGTCGGTCATTGTGCATCCTCGACGACTTCGCGTCGGTGGCCCGTCTGCGTAAGCTTCGCTAGGTATTCGCGCCACAAGCGGTCGTGATCGCGTCCAAGATGATAGAGCCACTCCCAGGAATACAATCCAGTGTCGTGACCGTCATCGAAACATAATTTCACCGCGTAGTTCCCGACCGGTTCGATGCGGGCGATGTTGACGTTTTCTTTACCGAGTGGAAGTTTTTCCTGCCCTGGTCCATGGCCACGCACTTCGGCAGATGGTGAATAGACGCGCAGATACTCGCATGAGAGTTGAAAGCGCGCGCCATCGTCGAAAGCGACTTCGAGCATGCGCGACTTTTGGTGCAAAACGATATCGGTTGGTCTGGCAGAGGATTTGGACATATTGAATAGCGTCCGTATTTCAGCGGCTTATCGGGAATATACAGAATGGATCCGATGGACGGCTACGGTAATATGTTTGTAATCGTAACTGAATTGTCATATTAATGGTATGAAATGTTCGCAAAATTGACATGACCGGCGAACAACCCGATGCAGAATTCACGCAGTAAAATCTTGATTGTTGAAGACGAGGCCGCTATCCGGCAGATGGTATGTTTATCTCTTAACCAGGCCGGCTATCACTGCATTGAAGCCGCCGATACCCAAGAAGCGCAGACAAAAATCGTCGCCGAGATACCGGATTTGATTCTGCTCGATTGGATGTTGCCTGGCGTCAGCGGCGTCGAATATGCACGTAGACTACGGCGCGAAAAATTGACGCAAAATTTACCGATCATCATGCTCACCGCGCGCACCGAAGAAGAAGACAAGATTCGCGGACTCGACAGCGGCGCCGACGATTACATCACCAAGCCGTTTTCCACCCGCGAATTGCTGGCGCGCGTCAAAGCATTGCTGCGCCGAGTCTCGCCGCTATCCGCGGAAACCTTATTAGAGGTGGAAGGCTTGAGCCTCGACCCCGTGACACACCGCGTTACTGCGGACGGCAAAACACTGACGCTCGGTCCGACCGAATTTCGTCTGTTACATTTCTTCATGTCCCATCCCGAACGCGTGCACACGCGCGAGCGCCTGTTGAACGGCGTATGGGGCGACAACGTTTACGTCGAAGAACGCACGGTAGATGTGCATATTCGTCGTTTGCGCAAAATTCTCATCCCGAGCGGCCACGAACGTTTGATCCAAACAGTACGCGGTGCGGGTTATCGTTTCTCGGCGCAGTCGTAAATAAAACGTGCGTCAAAGCTTATGGCGTGAAGTATGGATTCTCGCCGGCCTGTTCGTGCTCGGTTTGATTGCCGGTTTCTTCACACAATATCTTTTTTTCTTCCCAGCGGCGGCGCTGCTTACGTACATCGCGCTGCATCTGCGCCAACTGAACCGATTACATCAATGGTTACTGTCGGACAAAAGCGGCGAGCTACCGGACATCGGCGGCCCGTGGGGAGATGTCTTCAACGAAGCGCGCAAACTAGTACGTCGTTCGCAGCAACGTACCGATGAGCTGACCGATGCGTTGACGCGTTTTCAGAGCGCGGCCGCGGCGATGCCGGACGCCATGATCATCCTCAACGAGCACGAAGAAATTGATTGGGCCAACCCGCCCGCGGCGACGCTACTCGGCATTCATTATCCGCGCGACACCGGCTTGCGTTTGATCAACTTACTGCGCAAACCGGAACTCACCGAATATCTGCGGCGCGGCAATTATTCGGAGCCGGTCGACATCGATTCGCCCGGGACGCCGGAATTGTTCTTGTCGTTGCAAATCGTGCCGTTCGGCATCTTGCGCAAACTCATCGTCGCGCGCGACATCACGCGACTGCATCGTTTGGAGCAGATGCGCCGCAACTTCGTCGCCAACGTGTCCCATGAATTGCGCACACCGATCACGGTGTTAAGCGGGTACATCGAAACGATGCGCGAGATGGATCAGTTGCACGCCGACGAACTGAAAAAACACCTCGCCACCATGCACGAGCAAGCCGGACGCATGCAGCGCTTGGTAGACGATCTATTAATGCTGTCGCGCTTGGAAACCGCGCCGCCGCGACAAAAAGATGAAATCGTCGACGTATCGGCGCTGCTTACCGGGCTTCGCGAACAGGCAGAGATTGTAAGTGGAGAGGCAAAACATCGCATCGAATTACAAGCGGAATCCGGCCTCAACCTGCGCGGGAGTCGCGAAGAATTACATAGCGCCTTCATGAATCTCATCAACAACGCGGTGCGCTACACGCCACGCGCGGGGGCGATTCAACTGACCTGGTTTCTGGACGCCGGCGCCGCCAAGTTTTGCGTCACGGACAGCGGTGAAGGAATCGCACCCGAACACATCCCGCATTTAACCGAGCGTTTCTATCGCGTTGATAGCGCACGCTCGCGCGCCTCAGGTGGCACCGGTCTTGGATTATCGATCGTGAAACATATATTGCTGCGGCACAACGCGTACCTCGACGTGCGCAGCGAACTCGGGCGTGGTAGTACGTTTTGTTGCGTGTTCTCGACCGACCGTATCGTTCGCGCGGCCGCGCCCAATCTTCAAGCGCGTTAACGTCATTCGAGTTTGGCTAATTCTTCTTGCACGGTTTTGGCGTCGAGCGCCAAGAAACCGTTATTTTTTAGCGTCGCCTGTCCCTGATCCGAAAGCACCATTTTCATAAATTCTTTCTCTAACGGTGGCAACGGCTGTTTTGACGGTTTATTAACGTAAATATAAAGATATCGCGTTAGCGGATAGCGACCGCTATAAACATTTTCAGGGATCGCCGGTATAAAGGGATCGCCTGGTTTAAGCGCAATCGGCAACGAGCGTACGCCGCCGACCGTATAACCGACGCTCGAATAACCAATGCCGCTCGAATTCCCCGACACGGCGAGCACGACGTCGTGCGACGAGGCCAGCATGTTGATGCCGTCCTTATATTTGCCCTTACACAACGCATGTTCGGCGAAGAAAGCGTTGGTGCCGGATAGTAAATTACGTCCGTAAAGCGAGAGATTGCGCTCTTTCCAATCGCCCTCGATTCCGAACTGCCCCCATCGCCTAAGATCTTCGTCGTAACCGCATTTGCGTGTGGAAGAGAATACGGCGTCGACTTGCGGCAAGGTCATTCCTTGCAGAGGATTATTCTTATTCACGTATACCGCTAGCGCGTCGAGCGCGACGCGGATTTCCGTCGGTCGATAACCGAATTTGGCTTCGAACGCTTGTAGTTCTTTGGCGTTCATCTGACGACTCATCGGCGCAATATTGGAGGAACCCTCGATCAACGCCGGCGGCGCGGTGCCAGAACCCGCCTGCAGAATTCGCGTTTGAACGCCAGGATAAATGCGTTTAAATCCCACAACCCAGTAGGAAATAATATGCACCATCGTGTCGGATCCGACGCTACTTAAGGTTCCCGTTATATTTAGTGCGGGGACATAGGTGGGCAAACGCTGATTATCGGCGTGAACGCCAGGTATCGAGAGGCAGGTAGCGATGAGTAACGCATGAAAAAATCGGCGAAGCATGGAGTATCCCTACCAAACTTTTAAGTGCAATTACGGTAAATCATTATGCAAGGCTTATACCGGCTTAGGGGTTCACTGTTGTAATTATAGTGTCACAATCAAATATGCCCTCGAACCAAAAATACTTGGGAATCTAGGACCTTTGAAAATACCTAGATTGATTGCGCTTAGTCTTCATTGTCCTACCCGTTTTCATTATGCTGCACAGCTATGCGCCTTTTTGAAATATTCATGCGCACACAACGTCGCGCCGTTCGCGGCGTTCTTGCGTTCACACACTTACTGGTTGGTGCGGCGATCGCTGGCGGCTTCTTTCCGTTATGTGCACGTTTGCTGCCGAAACGCGCAGAGCGCGTACGACGCTCGCTCGTTAAATGGTGGGCGCGTTCGTTATGTCGTTTGCTGGGTTTGAAAATACGAATCGATGGACAAATACACGACGACGGCACGCTGTTCGTCGCTAATCACGTTTCCTGGCTCGATATCCCCTGTTTGTTATCAATAACCGATGCCGCTTTCGTCTCTAAAGACGACGTCGCGCGCTGGCCCTTCATTGGATCGATGGCCGCGCGCGTTGGAACGATTTTTCTTGCCCGAGGTAATCGCGATGCTACCGCCAACGCCGCCGACGCGATGACTTGGCGCCTTGCGAGCCGCCATAGTGTGCTGATTTTTCCCGAGGGTACGACGACGGATGGCACCTCCGTGCGAGCATTCCACGGACGTTTATTCCAAGCGGCGATTCGCACGCACGCCCTCGTACAACCGATCGCCATTCGCTATGGCGGCGCCGAACTTTCCCGAGTCGCCCCCTTTATCGACGAAGACAACCTGTTATCGCACTTTTGGAAATTAATTGGTGAAGATCAAGTGACGGTGAGGATTCAATTTTGCGATGTGATCGCGCCGAATCTCGATCGCCGTGCGCTCGCAACAGAAGCCAGGGTACGGGTTTGCGCCGCACTCGACCTAATACCTACTGCTGTGGGCGACCGCCGCGTCGAAGATAATATGCTGTAAAAAAAGGTTTTTTTCATTACCATTGCGTTGCGTGGCTTGTCATTAAGCTGTCATAAAACACCCTCAAGATCGGCGTCGCAATATCCCTTTATCCCTCGGAGAACCCGTTATGTATCGCATTACTAAATTAAAACAGGCCGTCGTCGCGGGTATCGCCGCGCTCGGTCTGGCGATCGGCACCGTGCACGCCGCTGCAACGATCAATGGCGCGGGCGCAACCTTCCCGTATCCTATCTACGCGAAGTGGGCGGACGCTTATAAAGTCACAACCGGCGTTAACATGAACTATCAATCCATCGGTTCCGGCGGCGGCATCAAGCAAATCAAGGCCAAGACCGTCGATTTCGGCGCGTCGGACAAGCCGCTTTCGGTTCAAGAGCTGGAACAAGGCGGTTTGGTTCAATTTCCGGCCGTCATGGGCGGCGTGGTTCCGGTCGTGAACCTGGAAACCGTTAAACCCGGCGAACTGCGTCTCGATGGCCAAACATTGTCAAATATTTATCTCGGCAAGATCACGCAGTGGAACGACCCCGCGATCGCCAAGTTGAATCCGACGTTGAAACTGCCGCAGGAAAAGATCAGCGTCGTTTCGCGTTCCGACGGTTCGGGTACGACGTACATCTTCACGCACTACTTGTCCACGGTCAGCGCCGAATTCAAAGACAAGATCGGCAACAACACCTCAGTACAATGGCCGAGCGGCGTAGGCGGCAAGGGCAATGAAGGCGTCGCCTCTTACGTGCAACAACTCAAAGGTTCCATCGGCTACGTCGAATACGCCTACGCGCTGCAAAACAAAATGACCTACGCGCTGCTGCAAAACAAAGCCGGTAAGTTCGTCAAACCCGATATCAATTCGTTCCAAGCCGCAGCCGCGAACGCTAATTGGGCCAACACCCCGGGCTTCAGTCTGATGTTGACCGACCAACCGGGTGAAAAAAGCTGGCCGATCACCGGTGCGACTTTTATCCTGATTCACAAAAATCAAGAGAAGCCGGAAACCGCGCGTGAAGTCCTTAAGTTTTTCGAGTGGGCTTATCGCAATGGCGACAAGATGGCGACCGAGTTGGACTACGTGCCGATGCCGGACAACGTGGTCAAGTTGGTCGAAGCTAGCTGGAAGAAAGATATTAAGGATGCGAGTGGTAAAGTCGTCTGGACCTCCGCCTTAGCGCAGAAGTAATATTGGCGTAACGTTTATGTAGTTACCGCGGGGTCCCCTAATGGTGCTTAGGGGACCCCGCTTCATCTTTCGAAAGACAATTATGATCACTCGCTCCGATATCCCTGACGACGTGCTTCGGCGCCAACGGCTGCTGGACCAAACGTTTCAAGGAGCGACGGTGGTATCCGCCGTATTAGTTTTGGTTATCCTCACCGGCGTCATCATTTCTTTATTCGTCGGCGGCTGGCAAGCGCTCGACCGTTTCGGCATCAAGTTTCTTTTCAGCGATCATTGGAATCCCGTCACCGAACAATTCGGCGCGCTGGTACCGATCTTCGGAACGCTCGTGAGTTCCATCATCGCGCTCATCATCGCCGTGCCGATCAGCTTCGGCATCGCACTGTTTCTCACCGAAATCGCACCGCACTGGTTACGCCGTCCCATCGGCACCGCCATCGAATTGCTGGCGGCGATTCCGAGCATCATTTATGGCATGTGGGGATTGTTCGTGTTCGCGCCGTTCATGGCGAAGTACGTGCAACCTTGGCTACAACAACACTTCGGCGACATTCCGATCATCGGTCATTTGTTCCAAGGCGTGATTATGGGCATCGGAATGCTGCCGGCGGGCATCATTCTCGGCATCATGATCATTCCGTTTATATCCGCGATTATGCGCGACGTGTTTTTGACGACGCCAAAATTTCTTAAAGAATCAGCCTACGGTTTAGGCGCCACGCATTGGGAAGTCGCATGGAACGTGGTGTTTCCGTATACGCGCGTTGGTGCGGTCGGCGGCATTTTCCTCGGCCTCGGACGCGCGCTCGGCGAAACCATGGCCGTCACCTTCGTCATCGGCAACACACACCGTTTCAGCGCGTCATTGTTCGAGCCCGGCAATACAATTTCATCCACCTTGGCCAACGAATTTACCGAAGCGGTCGGTGATATCCACACC
>JAHFQD010000046.1:0-2638 GCA_023266455.1 Candidatus Muproteobacteria bacterium | reverse complement strand
CGTTGATCGCGCTCGGCCTGGTGTTGTTCATGATTACGTTTATCGTGTTGGCGTTCGCCAAAATTCTGTTACTCGGTCTCGAAGCTCGCAATGGCGCTAAATCCTAAACCCGCCGGCATCGACTGGCGCTACTTGCGCCGGCGCACGGTCAACATCATCAACCTCACCGCGTCGGTGTTGGGGACGTTGTTCGGCCTGTTCTGGCTGCTGTGGATTTTATGGACCACCGCGAGTAACGGTCTCTCCGCCATCAGTTGGCAGTTGTTCGTGCAAGCCACACCGTCGCCGGGAAACACCGGCGGCTTGGCGAACGCTATCGTCGGGAGTTTGATCATGGTCGGACTCGCGACCGCCATCGGCACGCCGATCGGCATTCTCGCCGGTACTTATCTAGCCGAATTCGGCCGTAAAAAATTGATGGCCGACGTCATCCGCTTCATCAACGACATTCTGCTAAGCGCGCCGTCGATCATCGTCGGCTTGTTCGTCTATGAATTAATCGTGGTGCGGCTCGGGCGTTTCTCCGCGCTCGCCGGCGCCTGCGCGTTGGCGCTGATCATGCTGCCAGTTGTAATTCGCACGACCGAAGAAATGCTGCGCCTCGTTCCCCACACCCTGCGCGAAGCCGCGCTCGCGCTCGGCGCGCCGCGCTGGAAGGTGATCACCGGCGTCGCGTACCGCGCCGCGCTCAACGGCATCCTTACTGGTATCCTGCTCGCCGTCGCGCGTATCGCCGGCGAGACCGCACCATTGCTGTTCACCGCGCTCAACAATCAATTCTGGAGCGTCGACCTCACGCAGCCGATGGCCAATTTACCGGTGGTGATTTTCCAATTCGCTATGAGCCCTTATAAAGAGTGGCATGCGCTGGCTTGGGCCGGCTCGCTGCTGATCACCTTGAGCGTGTTGGCGCTCAGCATTTTCGCTCGTACCCTGCTGCGCAAAACCCGGATGGAACAATCATGACAAGCATGCCGATCTCGCTAAAAGCGCCGAGCAAGCTCCAAGTACGCGATGTGAATTTCTATTACGGGGAATACCACGCGCTCAAAAACATCAGCCTCGATATCGCCACCAACATGGTGACGGCGTTCATCGGACCTTCCGGCTGCGGCAAGTCGACGTTGCTGCGCACGTTCAACCGCATGTACGAACTGTACCCCGGTCAGCGCGCGTCCGGAGAGATCGTATTCGACGGTAAAAACATTCTTTCGCCGCGCGCCGATTTGTTCCGGCTGCGTGCGCACATCGGCATGGTGTTTCAAAAGCCGACGCCGTTTCCCATGTCGATCTACGAAAACATCGCCTTCGGCGTGCGTCTGTATGAAAAACTCAGCCGCTCCTCGATGGACGACCGCGTCGAATGGGCGCTGCAACAAGCGGCGCTGTGGGGCGAAGTAAAAGACAAGCTGCATCAGAGCGGCATGAGCCTCTCGGGCGGTCAGCAGCAACGGTTATGCATCGCGCGTGCGATCGCGGTCAAACCGGAAGTCGTACTGTTGGACGAGCCGGCATCGGCGCTCGATCCGATCTCGACGCTCAAGATCGAAGAACTGATTTATGAATTGAAAAAGAATTACACCTTAGTAATCGTCACCCACAACATGCAACAAGCCGCGCGCGTTTCCGATTACACGGCGTTCATGTACTTAGGCAACATGGTGGAATTCGGGGACACGAACTCGATCTTCACCAATCCGTCCAATAAGCAAACGGAAGACTACATTACGGGTAGATACGGCTAGACGGGAGAGACAGATGGAACCGATGCACACGCACATATCGCACCAGTACAACGCCGAATTAGAAGACATCCGCAGCAAAGTGCTGCAGATGGGCGGACTCGTTGAACATCAAATTGAACAAGCGCTTCGAGCATTGACCTCCGGCGACACCCTGCTGGGCGAAGCGGTCATTATGAACGATGCCAAGGTCAACCAGCTCGACGTCACCATCGACGAAGAATGCAACCACATCATCGCGCGCCGGCAACCGGCGGCGAGCGACTTGCGATTGGTCATGGCAGTTATCAAGACCATCACAGATCTTGAGCGCATCGGCGACGAAGCCGAAAAAATCGCGCGCATGGCGGTGAAGCTGGCGCAGGAAGAACGGCCCAAAAATAACTACGCTGAAATCGGCGCGCTCGGCAGCCACGTACGCGACATGGTGCATGAAGCGCTCGACGCGTTCGCGCGCATGGATATCGAAGCCGCCGTCAAAACCGCGCACGAAGACCGCAAGATTGATCAAAAATACGACGGCGTCATGCGCCAAATGATCACCTTCATGATGGAAGACCCGCGCACCATCACACGCGCGCTCGACGTCATCTGGGCGGCGCGCGCCTTGGAACGCATCGGCGACCACGCGCGCAATATCTGCGAATACATCGTGTACTTCGTTAAAGGCAAAGACGTACGCCACACCACGCTCGAACAAATCGAGCGCGACATCCTCGGTCGCGAAGACAAAAACACGCGCTAAACGCGTCACGGTCGTCGACCGTGTCGTCGCCGGTAGCTCGGTAGTTTTCGCATACACTGGGGTACATGGACTTTCTTTATATCCAATACCGCTTGCGTAGCGCCGACGGCCGCTAGTTGCTGTTCAAACTCCGTTTCGATCCTAAGAATTT
>JAHFQD010000319.1 GCA_023266455.1 Candidatus Muproteobacteria bacterium | reverse complement strand
TTGGCGCCGCGCCAACCGTAGATCGACTGGTCGTCGTCGCCAACGACAAATAAGTTGTTGTTCGATCCCGAGAATAACCGTAACCAGGCGTATTGAATGCTGTTGGTGTCCTGAAACTCGTCGACCAACACGTGACGGAAACGGTTTTGGTAATGGGTTCGCAGTTCGACGTTGTCGCGCAGTAATTCGTAGGCGCGCAGCAGCAATTCGGTGAAGTCCACCAGGCCCGAGCGCTGGCAGGTTTCTTCATATTCCACGTACACGCGCTTCAATTCGCGCTGCATCGGATCGTGGAACTCGGGTAAATCACGCGGCCGGCGGCCGGCTTCCTTATGGTTATTGATGAACCATTGCGCCTGTTTCGGCGGCCAATAGGCCTCGTCGAGGTTCAGATTCTTCAAGATGCGCCGGATTAAGCGCTGTTGGTCTTCGGCGTCCAAGATCTGGAAGCCTTGGGTCAGCTTCGCCTCGCGCCAATGGGCGCGTAACAAGCGATGCGATAGCCCGTGAAACGTGCCGATCCAAAGACCGCCGGTGGGATTGTTTAACATGCGTTCGATGCGTGAACGCATCTCCGCCGCGGCTTTATTGGTGAAGGTAACCGCTAAAATACCGTGCGGCGATATGCCTTCGACCGCGATGAGCCAGGCCACCCGATGCGTCAGCACCCGGGTCTTGCCGCTGCCGGCACCGGCCAGCACCAGGGCTGGGCCGGGCGGTGCCGCGACCGCCTGACGTTGCGCGTCGTTGAGATCGTTTAAGAGATGGGATACGTCCATAGCGGAGACGAATCATAACACCGACGATCGCTCGGATTGTGTTTCAGTCGCGGGATTGTTTATGGCTATAATGCTGCGCATGGCCGCCAGCAAACCGTCCCGCTCCCGTGCCGAACGCCGCGATACCCCGCGGATTCCCACCGTCATCGACGCAATGGTGAAAACCGAAGATCGTCCGTTCCAGCTGTTCAACACGCGCGATTTAAGTTTGGACGGCACATTCGTCGAAATGGAGCCGGAGCGGCTGAAGCTGAAAACCGTGGTCGAGATCGCGCTCAAAATCCCCAACGGTGGCGCTCACGCCCAATCTATTTACCGGTTCAGCGCACGCGTCGCACGCATCACGCCCCATGGCGTCGGCGTAACGTTCGATCACGTCAACACCGATTCTTACGCCGCCTTAATGGAATTCATTTTCCTCACTAAGCAACAAGGCGCTTTCAGTTTCTAAGGCCGTTCTACCGTCGCTTGAACCGCCAAGGTGCCGGAGCGGCCGTCGACGCTAGCATCGATCAGATCACAAACTTTCACCGTTTCATCGTCAGCGCGTAACCGCCGCGCGATATCGCCGGTTCGTACGAAGTTCGCTTTCTCACTCGCTCGCTTCAAAAATTCTTCGAACCAATCCAACTTCGCCATGCCTTCAATCTCAGCGTGCACGGTCAACACGTTCGGCCGATCGCTGCGCAACAGCGAAAGATAATGATCGATGAGCTTATCGTCGGGATATTCCGGACGACCGAGAAGCTCATCGAGCGTCGGCAAGGTCGTCGGGATCTGCGGGGTCTTAAATACCCGCGCCGCGGCGCGCGGCCTAAACGGCGAGGTGCCGCGCGCGTCGCTGGCGTAGTCGAAGCCGGCAGCGTCGTACGCTTCGAGACTCAACGCGTTCGCTTGCCAACCGGCAGCGCCAGCGGTGCGCGCCGGCTCGCCGAAGATACGCTGAAACTCCGCGCGCGCTTTTTCCACTTCGGCGAACACTTCGGCGCGCGTCATGTGCGCTAAGCCGTCTTGCCATCGAATGTGGTCATAACAATGGATGCCGACTTCGTGGCCGGCGTCGCGCGTCGCGCGCATCACCGCCGCGTTGCGTTTGCCGATATGCGGGCCAGGTAACAACACGCCATTCAACAGCGTGCGAATGCCGTAAACGCTGACGACGCTGGTGCGCTGCACTTTTTGGAAAAATCCCGGCCGGAAAATGCGCTTGATAGCGCGGCCGGTATTATCGGGGCCGAGCGAAAACAGGAACGTTGCTTTAACACCAAGCGCGTCGAACAACCGCAGCATGTTCGGCACGCCGATGCGCGTGCCGCGATCCGTATCGACGTCGACCTTGATCGCTAGCTCGACGGTCACCGCGCGCCGACGCCGAAGTCCTGCGTCGGACGCGCCAAGTGATAATCGAGCGTCTTGCGCAACGCCGTATCCAGATCCGTCGTGGGTTTCCAGCCGAGATAACGTTCCCCGTTTTTAACCGACGGTACGCGCGTCAAAATGTCTTGATAACCCTTGCCGTAATAATCGCCCGACGAGACGTCGACCAGTTTGACGCGCTCCGCCAAGGCGGCGTACTTCGGATAGGTCTTAATCACTGAGATGATGCGTTCCGCGAGCACGCGCACCGATACGTCGTTCTTCGGATTGCCGATGTTGAAAATACGCCCGTCGGCTTTGCCTTCGCGGTTTTCGAGAATGCGCATGAGCGCGTCGACGCCGTCGTCGATGTAAGTAAAGCTGCGCCGCTGCGCGCCGCCGTCGACGAGCTGAATATCTTTGCCGCGCAAAATATTGCCGATGAATTGCGTGAGCACGCGCGAGCTGCCTTCTTTCGGCTCGAGAATGTCGTCGAGCTTAGGACCGATCCAATTGAACGGACGAAACAAGGTGTATTTCAATCCTTGTTGCATGCCGTACGCCGCGATGACACGGTCGAGTAATTGCTTGGAGCAGGAATAAATCCAGCGCTGCTTGTTGATCGGGCCGAGCACTAAATTGGTATTTTCTTCGTCGAACTCGGCGTCGGTGCTCATTCCATAGACTTCGGACGTCGACGGAAACACCACGCGTTTTTTGTATTGCACGCATTTGCGCACGATGTCGAGATTAGCTTCGAAGTCGAGTTCGAACACGCGCAGCGGATCTTGCACATAGGTCGACGGTGTGGCGATCGCCACCAGCGGC